>SKHA01000207.1 GCA_007117185.1 Spirochaeta sp.
CTCATCTTTCCACCGCCGGGGAGTGTTGTCAACGCCAGGCGGCAGTGGGGAGCAGTGCGGTCCGCAGCATCTCCAGCGCCGCCTGGGAAGCGCGGTAACGGTTGGTCTCCCGGTCGCCGGAGAAGGTGAACCGGCGGCATTCCGATCCTTCCGGAGTTTCCATGGCGATATAGGTAAGACCCAGGGGCTTGTCCGCAGTAGCCCCACCGGGCCCGGCGATCCCGGTGATAGCTACCGCGTAATCGCTCTTGCAGGCGCGCAGCGCTCCTGAAGCCATCGCCCGGGCCACCTCCTCGCTTACCGCCCCGTGGCGCTCAAGGAGCTGAGGGTCCACCCCCAACAGGGCGCTCTTCAGGGCGTAGCTGTAGGCGATCACCCCACCGGTGAAGTAGGCAGAGCTGCCAGGCGCGCTGGACAGGCGCATGCCCAGGAGCCCTCCGGTGCAGGACTCGGCAACCGCCAGGGTACAGTGGCGCTGTGCCAGCAGTGCTCCGACAGCGGCCTCCAGAGTGACCTCGTCCTCGCCGTAGATCGCGTCACCCAGGATCGCGCGAATCTTCCGGGCTGTGGTTTCGATGAGGTTCTCCGCCTCGCTGTGGTCCTTTCCTTCCGCGGTGATCCTCAGGGACATCTCCGCCGCCTGGGCCAGCGGGGCGACGGTGGGGTTTGTCTGGGCAGCAAGCAGCGGGGCCAGCATCTCCGCCACCCTGGACTCGCCGAGCCCAACCACCCGCAGTATCCGGGAAACCAGGACGCGCCGGGTTCCCGCTTGATCCAGCTCCCGGGCCAGCCGCGGCAGTACCTGCTCTTCCATCATGGCACGCATCTCCCGGGGCGGCCCCGGAACGAGGACGAAGGTGGCGCTGTCGCTGGCAAGCCAGATCCCCGGGGCAGTACCGCAGCTGTTGGGCAGCAGGTCGGCTCCTTCGGGAACCATCGCCTGGCGCAGGTTATTCTGTGGAACCGGCAGGCTGCTGTACCCGGAAAAGCGCTTTCGAAGTACTGCGGTCCACCGGGAGTCTTCCCGCAGGGGACGACCCAATAGCTCGCTCAGCGTCTCACGGGTGAGGTCGTCCTCGGTGGGGCCCAGACCACCGCAGACAACCACCAGGTCCACCCTGTTCCGGGCCCCGTCCAGCGCCTGGGAGAGGCGGCCGGCGTTATCCCCCACCACCGTCTGATGGTAGACACCGATGCCGAGGGGCGCCAGCATGCGGGCGATCTCTGCGGCGTTGGTGTTGACCACCTGGCCCAGGAGCAGTTCCGTTCCAACGGCAATAATTTCAGCTTTCATGCAGGAACCGATGATACCGTCATCTCGTCGTAAACTGCCACCACCTCGAAGCCGATTCGGCGATACGCGGCAATGGCCGCGGCGTTATCGCTGTGGACGTTGAGCCCCACCTCCAACCCCTCGTTCAGCAGGGACTGACACAACGCGGCTGTTACCCGCTGCGCGTACCCCCTGCTGCGGTGGTCCTCCGCGGTGGTGATGTTCCCCAGGGCGGCAACACCGTAGCGGCGGGAGACCGCGTGGACTCCGGCTACGCACACCAGCAGGCTGTTCGCATCGGCAGGAAGTTCCCGGAGTCCGAAGTACTCCCCTGTCTCGAGCATTCGCGGGTCAAACCAGTTGCCCGGATAGCTCCGGCGGTACAGGGCGAGCAAGTCAGGAAGATCATCCGGTCCCAGCCGGGCAACGTCCCCCGGGTTTACGGACCGCGCTGCCGCCGGGTTGGTCAACCCCATCTTGAGGTGCCGGCCCAGATACTCCACGCTCCAGCCCTCGTTCTGCAGCACCGCCATGAGTCCCGGCCCCAGATGCGCCGCAAAGCGCCGGGGCAGCAGGTGGCCCACCCCTTCCAGCAGCTCTCCCATCGCCGCCACCTGCGGCGGATCGTCCCGGGTAAGCGCCAGCAGCGTGGGAAGCTCCATCCCGCTGTACAGCAGCGCCACCGCCGCCAACCCACCCCGACCGGGCAGTCCGTACCAGCTGGTCCAGGGCCAGAAGAAGTCGTCAAGGTCGGCGATGCTGTAGACGTTCAGCAGCGCGTCCCGGTGAAGCCAGTTGTAGATCTCCTGGCGGTCGTGAAGGCAGATGTGGTTCATTGGTGATCAGTGTAGCAGATCCGTCTCGGAAGGGTTGGAGTGAAACCCCGGCCACGCGTGAAACCGGCGAACATCCTCCAGAACCGGCGCCGCCCCGGGCGCACTCCCCTCCACCGCAGCAGAACCAAAGTACGGCGCCCCCCCGGGAGTCTCCCCCAGGGCGGCTACCAGCTCGGCGTGCATGGACTCACAACGCTGCGGCTCCTCCCCGGCGAGGTCGTCCCGTTCCATGGGGTCCTGCGCCAGATTGAAGAGCATCCGGTGCCCACCGGCGGCGGAGTACAGGTACTTCCAGTCGCCGTTGAGATGCATGAAGCGGTGAGCGCATTGCCCGAAAAACTGCTGCCGCCCGTGAGCTCCCGTCACCGCACCCTCCGCTGCGGCCGCGGCGAGAAGGTCGATGCCCGGAACGTCAGGAGGGATCTGCTCACCGCACCCGGCAGCGTTCAGCACCGTCGGCAGAATATCCTGAAGCCCGACAATCTGGTTGCACACCGTTCCCCGTCGCGGGTCGTTGTCGTCCTCTCCCGGGGGGCGGATTATCAGCGGAACGTGCGCCGCCGGTTCCAGAAAGAGCGATTTCGCACCCAGGTTGTGGTCACCGAGCATCTCGCCGTGATCCGAGGCAAAGACGATCATCGTGTTGTGCAGCAGCCCCCGCTCGCGCAGCTCCGCGAAGAGCCTGCCCAGGGCGTAGTCCACCTCGGTGATGCAGGCGTAGTAGGCCCGGCGAATCTGCTGGATCTGTGACGGGGAGAAGCGCTGGGCGTTGTTGAGCTTCCACGTCGGTTCGGCCAGGGAGGGGTGAATACCCGCCGGGTCCGCTGACCAATCCCCCAGAACCACCTCGGGCATCTGTGCATCCCGATACAGCTCCCAGAAGCGCAGGGACGGGTCAAACGGTGGGTGGGGCTTGCTGAAGCTGCTCCACAGGAAAAACGGACGCTCCCTGTCCCGGGTATCGAGAAAGTCCACCGAGCGGTCGACCACCCAGCGGGTAAGGGTCCGATTAGAATCCACCGAGCCGATGGCCGGCTCCATCTCGTTCTGCCCAAGACCGTGCTGCAACCCCACCTCGCCGGGAGAGGACAGGCTGCGCCCGCGGTAGTAGTCCAGGGAGATCTCCATCGTCTCGAACCCGAATTTCTTGCGCATAGGATGGAAATGCATCTTCCCCTGCCCCCGGGTCTCGTAGCCCCGCGCCGTCAGCACCGACGGGGTGGTGGGGCGCCCCCGGATCGGTTCACCGTCGTCGTTATCCACCGAACCGTGGAGGTAGCCCGGTAAGCCGGTCATGATCGTCGCCCGGGCGGGCATGCACACCGGGCACTCCGAATACGCCCGGGAATACCAGATCCCTGTGTCGCAGAGCCAGTTCAGGTGGGGGGTGTAGATGTGGGTGTTGCCCCGGGCGTGGATGGTATCCCAGCGTTGCTGGTCAGTGGTGATCAGCAGGATATTCGGGGTCTGCGCCATGGTGGGCCTCCTGTGGTTCTACTTGCTGGCTTGAAAGGCGATGCCCTTCACAATCCTGCCACCGATGGAGAAAAACATGATCAGCACCGGAATCAGGGTCACCACCGCCGCTGCGGCGATGATGTTCCACGTTACCAGTTGTTCCGATGTTTTGAAAATGGAGACCCCCACTGGAAGGGTTACCCAGACGCGACGGGTTACCACCAGGGGCCACAGGTAGTCGTTCCAGCGGAAGAGGAAATTGTAAATGAAGAGCGTCACCAGACCGGGAGCAGCCAGCGGCCCGATTATCTGCAGCACCACTCGCATCTCAGAGCAGCCGTCGATCCGAGCCGCCTCTACAACCGAGTCCGGCAACGTCTTCATAAACTGGTGCATGAAAAACAGTCCGAACCCCGTAGCCATCATCGGCATGGAAAGCCCCGCCCAGGTATCCACCAACCCCATCCGGGCGATCATCGTATACAGGGGAATCGCGCGTATCGCTGGTGGAATGAGAACGCCGCCGACGAAGATAGAGATGATAAAGGTCCGGCCCCGCATCCGCAGTTTGGTTGTGGCGTACGCTGCAAAGAGGGAGGTTACCAATACGGCGATGGTGGTACTGAGGGAAAAGATAACCGAGTTAGAGAAATATCGGCCCAGGGGTATCCGCTCGGCGATCCGCTGGAAGTTGCCAAACTGGGGACTCGCCGGAATGATCGTCGGCGGTATCGCCGCGGCCTCGGCGTTAGTCTGCAGGGCCAGGAGAAACACGTACAGCACAGGAAGTATGGCCAGAATCGAGAAGAGGGACAGTCCAATGTACGCGATTATCTGTTTCCGTCGTTTGTTGTTCATAGTGCCTCCTGCTCTCAGTACAACCCGTGATACGCACGGTCCTGCCAGCGTTGAAGGTAATGGGAAATGCCGTAAAGCAGCCCGAACATGATCAGCGACAGCGCGTTTGCCTTTGGAATGTCGAATCCCTGAAACGCGGTCTTGTAGATCAACAGCATCAGCACCTCGGTACTGCGAAAGGGACCACCATTGGTCAGGATCTGCGAGATGACGAAGGAATTGACGAATCCTGCTAGCAGGGACAAGACGATCACCAGAACGATCGTCGGTACGATCAAGGGAAGGGTAATCTTCCAGGTCATTTGATAATCGTTGGCACCGTCCATCGACGCGGACTCGTAGTAGTCCATTGGTATCGCCTGCAACCCCGAGGCGAAGACAACCATGTTGTACCCCACGGTGAACCAGATCTGAACCACGATGAACGAGGTCATCGCCAAAGCGGGGCTGCCCAGCCAAGCGACACCCTCGAGGCCAAGCAAGTCCAGACCGGCGTTGAGAATACCGAAGCGGCGATCAAACATGTACTGCCAGACCAGCGTTGCGATTGCCGGTGTGACGACGTACGGGAGAAAAATTAGGGTCGTGAAGATGTTGGAGAAGCGGACCTTCCGGTGTACCAGCCAACTCGCCGCAAAGAAACCCATGACACCACTCAACCCGGACGAAAGAACGGTGAAGATCA
>SKHA01000288.1 GCA_007117185.1 Spirochaeta sp.
CTGTAGGCCGCCTGCACCATCGGTTGTCCACCGGTGGCGATGACCAGGTCGCACTGTTTCATCAGTTCCTGGGTTTTTGGAACCGAGGGCTCCTCAATGGAGAGAAACAGATCCGGCGGTGCACCGTAGCGTTCCACCACCCTTCGGATGAGGTTTACCGTTTTCATGGTTGTGCGCTTGCCCCGCGGGTGAGGCGAGAATATCACCGCATCCCGAGCCTTCACGGCGAAGATTGCCTGGATGATAGGGTGCATCTCCGCCTGGGTGCTGGGGACAAGGGAGCCGATGACGCCCACCGGCTTGCTGATGCGCACCAGCCCGCGATCCCGCAGTTCTTCTACCACCCCCACCGTTCTGGTGTTCTTCACATCGTAGAACACGCCCTTGCATTTGACGCGCACCTTGGTGACTTTGGACTCCACGTCTCCCAACCGACACTCGTCAAAGGAGTACTCCGCCAGTTCGCGCACCAGCTTCTCGTTGGCCGCGATTTCCCAGGTGATCGCCGCGGCGAGCTCATCAACCTTTTCCTGGGTGAACCCTTCGGCAGTCTTTTGGGCCGCCCGGGCACGTCGGAGCAGGTCGGCGATCTCCACAGCCGGATCAGTTTCTTCATGCATCATCTGTACTCTCCCTGACACGTATGGAAATGGATGACCCGACCTGACGGGATCGGGTGATGTCGCCAGTCGAACGCAAGCGCTTGCAAGAAAGGATAAACAGAAGGAGGTGATTTGTCAAACAGAAAGTACCAGGGGCGAATCCGTTCAAATTTGACCGGAAATACCGATAATTTTTTATATATAGGGCAGATATATCCGACCTATTTTGCCGATTCTGCCGGTACATCTGGTTTTGACCTTCTGGAAAGACCAGAAGAGAGGTCTCATTTACGCAAGCGCTTGCATGTTTTCCAGCGAGTGATCCTGTGGCCCCGGCTTCGCTACGAGGTAGCCTGGAGGGACCGCAGATACTCCAACCCCCGGGCGATAGAAGTGGGCCCGTCCGGTTGTGGCAGAAACTCCCCGGAGACCCACCCGCTGTAGCCGGTCTCCTGCAGCACCCCCAGCAGCGAGGCGAAGTCGATATGACCGGCACCGGGGTACCACCGGTTGGAGTCGGCAACGTGGAAATGGAAGATCCGGTCGCCGCAGCTGCGGATACTCTCCTCCATGGAGGGCTCCTCGATGTTCATATGGAAGGTATCCAGGAGCAACCCCAGGGCGTCAGAACCCACCGTCTTTAGCAGCTCCAGCCCCTCGGCCACCGTATTGACGTAGGCCGTCTCGTAGCGGTTGATCGCCTCGATGGCGATACGGACCCCCTGGGCGTCCGCCGCAGCGCCCAGCTCCCGCAGCCCCTCCACCAGCCACTGCCGGGAGGCCTCACGGTGCTGCGCCTCCGGGAAGACCCCCCGAACCAGCCCGATGATCACCTGCGCGTCCAGCTGCGCTGCCAGGGCGATGTGTTCCTGCACCCGGCTGATCGCCGTGGCCCGCACTGACTGGTCCACCGCCGTGAGGGAGAGGCGCTCCTCCCCCCACATCTGGCCGGTGCCCACCGCGGGAATCTCCAGCCCCAGCCGCCGGGCGGTAGCGCCCAGGGCGGGACCATCAACCTCGGCGGCGTTGCGTACCGCCAGCTCGGCGCCGTCGTACCCCGCAGCGGCCACCGCCGCCAGGCTTTCATGTATCTGCCCCTTGAACGATACCGCCTCAAAGGACGCCTGGTGGGTGGAGACCACCACAGAGAACTTCATACGCCGCCGCTCCTTACAGTTTCTCGAAAACGCCGATCTTGGACAGTTCGTGGATCGACTTCCACCCGGGAGACATGGGCTCCTTGAGACACGGGGCGATCTCTTTGGGATCCCGCAGGGTTACCTTTTCCGCGTCAGGGACTGTTCCCGGAGGAAAGGCCTCCCGGATGTGATCGTGCAGCAGGGTGAGGTACTTCAGGATCGCCGCGATGGGACGCTTGGCTTTCTCCGCTCGGCCCTTGCTTGGAGTACCCACCACGCCTTCAGGGGTGGCGTACCGTTCAATAGCGAAGTGGCCTTCACCCTCACTCCAGCGACTGGGCCGCCGGTAGGGGTCCACCGAGAGGTCGAAGTGACCCTCCGGGAGAAATCCCTGGGGCTGGGCGTCCTGGACGTACTGCATGTCGATCATCCACGGGAAGAGCAGCTGGGCCACGCTGGTCTCCGCCTCGGCGGCGTGGATGAAGTTGCTCTCCAGTGAGTTTGCCCGGTCCGTCACGAAGAAGAACTCCCGGATCGCCCGGTGCCAGTCGATCACCCGCACAATTGCCGGGACCTGGAAACGCTTCATGAACTCCTGAATCGCCCACTCCAGGTTCCACAGGTGGCCGTGGTTGTTCACCAGGATGATCTTGCGGTATCCATCGTCCCACAACCCGGCCATCACGTAGATCAGCGCCTCCTGGACCACTTCCGCCGGGACGATCACCGTGCCGGCCATACCGAGGTGATGGTGGGGGTGGTTGCCGAAGTTCAGCGGCGGCAGGGTGATGTTGCACTCGTGTCCCTGCTTGGCGGTAAAGCGCCGGACCCCCTCGATCAGCTGGGTGCACATGAAGGTGTCAAGGCCGGTGTTGTTGTGCATCCCGTGGTTCTCGGTCACCCCGATGGGGACAAAGATGATGTCGTTCTTCCGGCGCTTTTCGATAGCCACCGCCCGGGGGGTGTTCTGGATGTAGGTGTACCCCAGCCCCGTCTCGGAAGGAGAGGGGATATCGTAGTCAGCCAGGATCTTGTCGATCTCCTCGTCGCTGGCGTCCCACACCTCTTTCTTCATCCGCCCCACTTCGTTGTCCTCGAAGAAGATCTCCGGGTACTCCGTTGTCAGCCATTTCTTCTTTTCCATGCCTATGCTCCTTCCTGTGTAAACTGTGATGTGTATTCGCGAACCTCACCGGTGCGCACCGCTTCTGCGGCGACCCGGGCCCACTCAACTGCCTTGTATCCGTCTTCCAGGGTCACCCGGGGGGTACGCCCTTCCTGTATGCAGGCCACGAAGTCCGCCAGCTCTGCGCGATAGGTGTCCTCCCAGTACTCGTAGAACCATTCGGTGCACACCCGGGAAACGCCCCCCTCTCCCATGGTGATCATGCGGTTCTTCCAGGAGTTTTCCCCGATCTTCAGACACCCTTTCGTTCCGTAGATCTCCGCCGGGGCGTGGTAGCCGTAGGGGCTGGTGCGGCTCGCCTCGATCTGAACCATGGTGCCGTCGGAGAACTCCATCATGATCGCGGCGTTGTCGATGTCGTCCACCGCCTTGAGCCCCTCGAAGGCGTAGACTCCGCCCAGGCCGAAGATACGGACCGCATCCCCGCCGGTGAGCCAGCGGGCGGTGTCGTAGTCGTGGGTCATCATGTCCGCCACCAGCCCGCCGGAGGTGGGGCTGAACTTGACGATGAACTCCTCCAGCCCCTTCTGATCCCGGGAGACCAGACGGATCAGCACCGGACGGCCGATCTCGCCCGCCTCGATCCGCCGCTTGGCCTCCATCATGTCCGGATCGAACCGGTGGTTGTACCCCACCTGGAAGGTCATCCCCGGGTTTGCCTGGACGGCAGCGCGGATCTGCTCCAGCTCATCCATGCTCATCCCGATGGGCTTCTCGGTGTAGACGTGGCGCACACCACCCGCCGCGGCGGCGCAGATCAACTGCGCGTGGGTGCCGGAATTGGTGGCGATGACCAGTCCGTCGAACTGGCCCCAGGCAAGCAGCTCCTCGAAGGAAGTGGTCACCAGGGCGGGGGACATTTCCGCAGCGACGCGGTCCAGTTCCGCCTGGACCACGCTGCAGATCGCCACCAGCTCGGCCCCGGGAATCCGGTAGTGGATGTTCCGGGCGTGTTCGTATCCCAGTCGGCCCAGGCCGACGATTGCCAGTCGCACAGCCACAGTGCTACTCCTCGATCTTCAGCATCACCTTGAGGGCCGCTGCTTTCTGGTTCACCGCCACGTCAAACCCTTCATGAATCTGGTCAAAGGAGAAGCGATGGGTGGTGAGTCCGGTGATATCGTATTTGTCCTTGATGCGGTCCATGAAGCGGATGGTGCGCTGACCGAAGTTGCGGGTACCGCCGGAGCCGGTGATGTTGAGGGTCCGCCAGATCGTCTTACCGATCTCCGTGGGCACCTTGCGTCCGATGGAGTGGCCCACCAGCCGCACCCGTCCGCTGTGGGAGGCAACGTCAAAGAGCGACGCGATGGCGTTGTCGTTCCCGGAGCATTCCACGCAGACATCAGCGCCGAGGCCGCCGGTGATATCCATGATCTGCTCGATGAACTTCGAAGAGGGATCCACCGCGTGGTCCACCCCGTAGGACAGGGCCCGGTCGCGACGGGACTGCAGGGGGTCGGCAACGATGACCCGGGCGCCACTGGCCAGGGCGACGATCGCCGCGGTCATCCCGATGGGGCCGGCACCAAGGATCAGCGCTGTCTCGCTGGCGTCGATATGCCCTTCGTTGCCCCAGATGCCGAAGTAGCCGATGGAGAACGGCTCCTGCCACGCTCCCAGCTCCCAGCTCCAGCTGTCCGGGAAGGCGTGGACGTACTGCTCTTCCACCACCATGTATTCGCCCATTCCGCCGGGGGAGTCCGGCCGAAAGCCGATTTCCCGGAAGTTGAGACACGCCGAGGGCATACGCCCTTCTTTGCAGTTGTAACAGGTGCCGCAACCCATCACGCAGTCGCCGATCACCTTGTTGCCAACCTTGAGGCCACTGACACAGTTCGCCCCCAGCTCCAGAATCTCGCCGGCCCATTCGTGACCCGGGGTGTACGGCGCGATATCGTAGCGCCCTTCGGCGCTGTGCCCTTCAAAACACTCAACGTCGGACCCGCAGATGCCGCAGGCTTTGACTTTGATGAGAACCTGACCCGGACCGGGGGCAGGAACGTCCATCTCGGCGATCCGCAGATCGTGAGGGCCATGCAGAAAGGAAACCTTTTGTTTCATATTTAACTCCCGAAATATTTAATGGTATTTAAATCCTAACAGAGACTTCTGCCGTTGTCAAATAATATTTTCCGCGTAAAAACCTTGAATGTTGCCA
>SKHA01000354.1 GCA_007117185.1 Spirochaeta sp.
AACGTCAACGAACGTCGCTACCACACCGGCGTACTCCTGGGCGGTAACCACGTAGGGCACCGCCCGCAGGAGGTACCACCGGCCGTCCTCCGTTTCGACCTCCCGCTCTTCCGGGTTATGGGTGGTGTCCACGCTCTGCAGCAGCTCAAGAGGATCCGTCCCGACGATGCGGTGGGAGACGTCGCGAATCGGCCGGCCGATATCGCTGTCCCGGAGATTGAAAACCGCCGAGAGTTCCCGGGAGAAGCGTCGGACCGCCAGCTTTTCGTCCAGCAGCAGCGTGCCGATACGCGCCTCCGACAGGAGGTTCTCCACATCGTTGGTCAGCTCGGTGAGTTCCATGATCTTGCCGTGATATTCGGCGTTGACGGTGTAGAGTTCTTCGTTGGTGGACTGAAGCTCCTCGTTGGTGGACTGAAGCTCTTCGTTACTGGCCAGAAGTTCCTCGTTGGTGGCCTGCAGCTCCTCGTTGGAGGTCTCCAGCTCTTCCACCGTGGCCTGCAGGTTCTCCCGGGACATCTGCAGCTCCTGCTCCAGGTCGTGGATACGCTGTTCCGCTTCCCGGGAGAGGTTCCAGGTCGCTGCAGCGCCAGCCTGCCCCGCTGCCTCAGGTGTGGTCAACTCGCTCTCAAGGAAGATCGCCGCCAGGGCGTCCTGACCGGTTCGACGGGGAAGGGGCACGATACGGACGGTCACGTCCAGGGAGCGGTCCTCCATCTGCAGCCCCGACAGCTCGAAGATCAGTTCGGTGTTCTCCCGAAAAACCTTGGTGATCCCGGTGGTGAGGGGCACCGCCAGGGGCGCGGCAGCAATGCGCCCCAGCTCCATCGACGGTCTACCGCTGGGGATGCGGAAGTACCACCCACTTTCCCCGATGACGTGCAGCACCTCCTGCTCGTCATTGACGATCGCCGTGACCGGGAGATAGCGACTGCCCGCAACATCGAGAAAACGTTCCAACACCCGGTCTTCCGTCTGAACGCTTCGTCGCCGTTCACCACCGAAGCGGCGCTGCAGCTCCAGAAAGCGGTTCTCCGTGGAGGTCGCCGCGGCCACAGGTTCTGAAGGTCGATCGCTGCGGGACGGCGACCCGGCGCTTGAGGTGGTTCGGTACACCTTGAGCCGGCTCTCGATCATCTTGAAGTGAGTACTCATCTCACCGGTGGTCTCGCTGGTGCCCAGCACCAGGATCCCCTCATCGTTCAGGGAGAAACTGAAGTTCTCCATCACGTGGTTCTGCAGTACCGGTTGCAGGTAGATGAGCAGGTTCCGACAGCTGATCAGGTCTATCCGGGTAAACGGAGGATCTTTGATGAGGTTGTGCTGCGCGAAGACCACCATCTCCCGGACGGGACGGCTGATCCGGAAGCGGTCCTCATGGCGGATAAAATAACGGGAGAGGAGGTGCGCCGGGACGTCCGCGGCGATGCTCTCGGGGTAGATCCCCGTGGCGGCTACCCGAACGGCATCACGATCGATGTCGGTGGCGAAGATCTTGACGTCCCGGACGATGTCCTGCCGCAGGAGGCATTCCCGGATGAGGATCGCCAGGGTGTACGCTTCCTCGCCGGTGGAGCAGCCGGCGACCCACAGGCGGATATCCCGGCCCTCGCCGCGCTCCAGAACCTCCGGGAGAATGCTGCTCTCCAGATACTCAAAAACCTGGGGATCCCGGAAGAAGCTGGTCACGCCGATCAGGAGCTCACGAAAGAGAATGTCGATCTCGGTGGGCTGCGCGTAGAGGTGCGCCAGGTAGGCGTCGATATCGTCGGTCTGGGTGATCCCGATGCGCCGTTCGATGCGCCGGATCACCGTGCTGGGTTTGTAGTTGCTGAAGTCAACCTTGCTGCGCTCCCGCAGGAGGGCAAAGATGCGGGTCAGGGCATCCTCGTCAGCGTGGATGGTCTGGGCTTTCTGCACGCGGTTGACGTAGGGGTGCCGGGTGAACGCCAGCAGCTGCCGGGGCATCTCCAGGGGGGGCAGGACAAAATCCGCCAGCCCCGTGGCCATGGCCGCCCGGGGCATGCCGTCAAATCGGGCGCTCTCTTCATCCTGGACCATGATCATCCCGCCGGCCTGCTTCACCGCCCGGACCCCCCGGGTGCCGTCGCTGCCCGTCCCGGAGAGGATCACCGCCACCGCCCGCTCTCCCTGATCCTCCGCCAGGGAGCGCAGGAAGACGTCGATGGGCAGGTTGAGCCCCCGATTGTGGTCCTGTTCGGCCAGCATCAGCGTGCCGTGGTAGATGGTGAGGTTTTTCCGGGGTGGGATGAGGTAGATGTTGGCTGGCCGCACCACCATGCCGTCCTCTGCCCGCTGCACGGTGATGCTGGTTTTTTTGGAGAGAATCTCCACCATCAGGCTCTTGTAATCCGGGGAGAGGTGCTGAACCACGATGAACCCGAAGGTGGTGTCAACGGGCATCCGGGAGAAGAACGCCTCTATCGCTTCCAGACCACCCGCGGAAGCGCCCACCGCAACGTAATGAGTGGGGCGAAGCGTATCGGTATTTGAACTCATTAACGATAAATTATCTCGTGGTTCCGGGGAAACGTCAACTCCTGAATTGTCAGTTCCGGCTGGCGGGCTCCCCGACAGCGCACCCCTCGATGGTGCGGATCGCTTCAAAGAGCGCCTCGTTTACCGGGGTGGGAATTCCGAGCTCCCGGCCCATCTCCACCACCTTCAGGGCAAACATCTCCACCTCCGTTTTGCGTCCCGCCTCGATGTCCTGAAGCATGGAGGTCTTGCCCTCCGGCGAGAGGGTGGCGATTACCTCGAACCATCCCTCCAGATCATCCTCCGACAGGGGCACTCCCCGGCGCTGGGCAACCTGCAGGATCTCCCTCATGGTGATACGCAGGAGATTGCGTCCGCTGCCCTCGCTGTGAAACCAGCGGTAGGGGGCGCGGAGCACTGCCGACCACTGGTTGATCGCCACGTTGAGCATGAACTTGTTCCAGATCGCGTGCTGGATATCCGGTGGTATCGTATCGGGGATCCCCGCCTGCTGGAGGAACCGCTGCATCTGCGTTACCGTCTCGGGAGGCCCTCCAAAGAACACCCGGCCCAGTCGGGTATAGGTCACTTCGGGGCGTTCCGCACCACGGATACGTACCGCGTCCATCCCGGCGACCATTGCCGGCAGCACCACCCCGCCCCGGCCCCCATCGAGGGCGCGCTGCAGAAGCTCTTCGCTCTCTATTCCGTTCATCACCGAGAGGACCGCTGTCTGTGGCCCCGCCAGCGTACCGATGCGTGCACAGACCTCCGGGAGATGTTGATGCTTAACCGCTACGATAATGCGCTCCGGCGGATCAATACCGGGAGCGGCGGCCTCCCAGGAAACCACCGGCAGTACCAGCGGTTCGCCGTTGACCAGCACCCCCTGAACTGCCAGCTCCTCTGCCCGAGTTCCTTCAGCGACAAATGCCACCGGCAGACCGGCGTCACGGATCTTTGCGGCGTACATCGCCCCGAGAGCTCCTGCTCCAACTATCAACGTCATGCCGGAAGGCTACCATTGCCGGTGGATTTCTGCTACGGTGGCGCGATGATTCCCATTACAGTGATTACCGGTTTTCTCGGAGCCGGAAAGACATCTTTGATTGCACATCTGCTGGACAGTACGGAAGAACGTTCCATCGCAGTTATCGTTAACGACATGGCCCCGGAGAGTCTGGACTCGGCGTTTCTCCGGGGAGGTGAGCATATTCAAAGCGGTGACGCCGGGCTGATCCGCACCATCACCGGGGGACGCGCCGGAGCGGGCAAGGAAGAGGCCGTGGTGGTGGCAATTCAGGATCTCGCCGGACTGGACCCACCCCCCGAGGCGATCGTCCTGGAAACGTCCGGCAGTTCACCGGTACTGCAGCTGACCCGCTTGTTCCAGGAGGATCCACGGCTCTCTGCTCTGGTCACCCTGGACTCGGTCATCACTGTGGTGGATACCTCGGCGGTAGCAACGTGGTGGGGGGATACGCTGCTGCAGCCAATGTTGAAGGATCAGCTGCAGGCGGCGGACCTGGTGGTTCTGAACAAGTACGACAGGGCGTCCTGGTTCGGGCGACTTCGGGCCAGGAGGATCGCCCGGGCCCGGTATGGAAGCCGGCGACGGCAACTCGTAGCGGCGGAGTTCGGACGGCTACCGCCGGACCAGGTGGTCCTCACCGGCCGCCGGTCCGCGCCGGGCCAAACCGGCGCTGCCAAACCTGCCGCAGACTCCAGCCGCCCCTTCCATCAGCCTCTGGTTGTGCGCCACCTGGACGACCGTCGGCCACTGCACCCCCAGCGCTTTGAGCAGTGGCTGAACGGCGGCTGGGAGGGGATCATCCGCGTCAAGGGATTCTTCTGGCTCGCAACGGACATGGTCTCACTGTACGTGGTGGACGGCGCCGGTCCGCAGCGGGAGATCGGACTGGAGGGGACGTGGTACGGGGCGCTGGACCCCGCCGACGTTCCCGCCGATTCCCACGTACGGGAAGCGCTGGCGGCAGGGCCCTATCAGGACCGGCGCCAGGCGATCACCATCATCGGCGTTCCCGACGCAGTGGAGCGGGAGATGCGTAACCTTCGGGCGGCGCTGCTGACAGTCACCGAGATGGATCGCGGACCACAGGGGTGGGCGGGGCTGCCCGATCCGATATCGGGACGATTCCTGCAGGACGAAGTCAGTCCAGGTACCGCGCCTTCGCCGCAAGGTGTTCCGCAAACGTCCGGGTGAGGACGATCTCGTAGCTGTGCTTGTGCAGGAAGAAGAGATACTCGTGTTCCGCCGGGAACACCGTTGCCCGGATCGCCTCTACCCCGGGGTTGCCGATGGGCCCGGGGGGCAGGCCGGCGTTGCGGTAGGTGTTGTAGGGATGCTCCGTAGCGGTATCGGCGAAGGTTGGCTGCCGGCGGCGGGTCCCCAGGACGTAGTTCACCGTGGCATCCGACTCAAGGCGCATCCCGATCCTCAGACGGTTGAGAAACACCCCGGCAACGTCGGGCATCTCCGGAGTGCCCGCAGCCTCCTTCTGCACGATTGATGCCAGGGTCAGGATCTCGTGAAGGGTATACTCGCCCCGGCGGATCTCCTCCTGAAG
>SKHA01000084.1 GCA_007117185.1 Spirochaeta sp.
AGACCGCAGGAGTAGATCAACTCAAACAGCGCCCGGTCACGAATCCCGCCGGGGTTGGAAATGTCGATCTCGTCCAGGAGGGACTCAACCTGGTCCACCGAGAGGACCCCGGGTAACCGACTGACACCCCGGGGAGAGGTAACGGCGGTAGCGGGGTTGTCCAGGCGGACACCCTCCAGAACGCAGAACTGGAAGAACGACCTGAGAGCGGACAGTCCCTTGGCAACGGTACGCTGATCAATCGGCTCGGATGAGCTCTGCCGCTGAATGAGATAGTCGATGATCTGGGCTGTTGACAACTGATGCAGTTGCAATTCCCGGGAGAACGCGTACTGCGCCGCCAGAGTGCATTCGCGGAGGTAGGTCTCCACGGTACGCGCAGAGAGACGAAGTTCCACGCTGAGATAGTCCGCGAACTGTTGAAGCAGAGCGGTGGTTGCGGGGGCGCGTTCTGCGGTGCCGTTCTTCACAGGTCCCTCACTGTCCCGACCGCGCCCCGAAGGTGCGCCGGGTTCTCAGGATCGCCGGAACGCCGAGGGTGTGTTCACTTTCCCGGTCCTCCTCGAAAAGATCCTCCTGTCGGGGGTTCTGCCGGGTGAGATTGTTCCACGCATCCAGAGAGATAAACTCCGGCTCCGGGGTCTTCTCGGGCTCCCGGACCTCCCGGGCCTCCCGCTGCAGCAACTCCTCGTGGGAGTGATCCATGGTCAACCGGGAAGGGACAACGCCGAACCCGGTAGCGATAACGGTAACCCTGATCTGACCGTCCACGGTGTGGTCAACAGTGGTCCCGGCGATCACCAGCACCTCCGCGTCGGCGTTGGCGGTGATGATCTTCATGATCTCCTCGTACTCTGAGAGGGTAAAATCGGGACCACCGGTTACGCTCACCAGGATATTGCCGGCGCCCTCGATGTGGGCGTCCTCCAGAAGGGGGTTGTTGATCGCATTGGTGGCCGCGTCGACGGCACGGTTCTCTCCGTCGCCAACACCGATCCCCATCAGCGCGTCGCCCTGACCGGACATGATCGTCTGCACGTCTGCAAAGTCGATATTGATCATCCCCACCTTGGTGATGAGGTCGCTGATTCCCTGTACTCCCTGACGAAGGACATCGTCAGCCACCAGAAGCGCCTCCGGAATGGGTGTATCCCTGGGAACGATCTTCAGCAGGTGCTGGTTGGGGATGGTGATCAGGGTATCCACCGCCTCGCGCAGCTTTTTGATCCCCTCTTCCGCCAGCTGCTGCTTCCGCCGCCCCTCGAAACTGAAGGGCTTGGTCACAACCGCAACGGTGAGAATCCCCAGGCTGCGGGCGATCTCGGCGATTACCGGCGCCGCCCCCGTGCCGGTTCCACCACCCATGCCGGCGGTGATGAAGACCATATCGGTGCCCTCAAGAATGGAGCGGATGTGGTCCTTGTCCTCCTGAGCCGCCTTCTCGCCCACCTCGGGACGACCGCCGGCGCCGAGCCCCCCGGTGATCTTGGTTCCCAGAGGTATTCGCGTCTCCGCCTGGGAACTCTGCAGCGCCTGCAGATCCGTGTTGGCGGCGATGAACTCGACGTTCTCCAACCCGGAGCTGATCATGCGGTTGACAGCGTTGTTGCCACCACCGCCCACCCCGATCACCTTGATCACCGTCGGGCTTGTCCCGCTTGACGCGATGGACAGATCGTCCTCGTATACCTGAAAATTCATGCAATCCCCTCCCCCGTTACAGTTTCTTATCTCCAGCGAAGCACTAAAAAAAGTGCTTCACCCATCTCTTCAACCCTTTGAGCCCCGCCCCGCGGCGTTCCTTGGAAGAGCCGCCGGTGGCGACGCCCTCCCGCATGGCGTGGAGCACCAGCCCCACCGCCGTGGCGTACTGCGGGCTCTGATACTTATCCACCAGCCCGCCATAGCGCCCGGGCAGACCGATCCGACCACCAAGGTCGAAGATGTCCTGCCCCAGTTCAACCACACCTGGCAGCAACGCCCCGCCACCGGTGAGAACAAGCCCGCCGGCAACGCGGTCGAGCATGCGCTGCCGATCCAGCCGTTCCCGAACCAGAGAGAAGATCTCCGTCATGCGCGGCTGGACGATCTCGCAGATCTGGGAGCGGGTACACTGCATGGGTGGTCTGCCGCCCACCCCCGGTACCAGTACCGGCTCACCATCTTCAACCAGTGCCATGTAGGCGCAGCCATCGTCGCGCTTGATCTTTTCCGCCGATTCGGTGGAGGTCTTGAGCATGATCGAGAGGTCTCCGGTAACCTGGCTGCCGCCGACCGGCAGCACGAAGCTGTGGTACGGCGCTCCGTCCTGGTAGACCATCACGTTGGTGGTGCCCCCGCCGATATCAACCAGAACAACCCCCAACTCCTGTTCGTCCCGGGACAGCACCGCTTCTGATGCGGCGATGGAGTTGAAGACCACCTGCTGGATCTCGAACCCGGCGCGATTGACGCACTTGATCAGGTTCTGCGCTGCCGTCACGGAACCGGTGATCATGTGAACTTCCACCTCAAGGCGTACCCCGATCATGTCCAGGGGGTTCTTGATTCCCCCCTGCTCATCGATGACGAAGTTTCGGGGTATCACGTGCAGGATTTCACGATCCATGGGGATCGAGACGGCCCGGGCGTTCTCAATAACCCGGGCGACGTCAGCTTCGGTGATTTCCCGACCCCGGCTGGTGACAGCCACCACACCGCTGGAGTTCAGGCCGCTGACGTGGCTGCCGGCGATCCCGCTGATCACCCGCTTCACCTCCCGCCCGGCCATCTGTTCCGCCGCCTCAATCGCATCAACCACGCTGCGCAGCGTTGCCTCGATGTTGATCACCACACCCCGGCGCAGCCCCGACGAGGGAGCGGTACCCAGTCCGATAATCTCGGGCAGCCCGTTGGCCTGTGGTTCGGCGATTACAGCGGTCACCTTGCTGGTGCCGATATCAAGACCAACCACCATTTCGTCAGCGGCCATCGGCGTCCTCCTTCAGTCGGTATACAATTTCTCCGGAGCGGACATCCACCTCGGCAACATCGCCATCAACCCGCTGCTGCGCCAGTACATCCAGCACCATCAGTGACCAGGTGGCCAGTTCCGGAGTTATCCGGTTTTCCAGGCGCACGGGGACGCGGTACTCCGAAAAGTACATCAGCACGTCGTACCCACCGGACCGCCGGGGGACAACCCGGAACTCGGAGATCCTTCCGTACAGCCGTGGCGCGTCCACCCGTAAGCGGTACAGGCTCTCCAGGAAGCCGGTCATCATCTCGGGCAACCGCGCACCCACCAGGGATCCCTGGAGTTCGATCCCGGTGATCACCGGCAGGTCAAGATCGACCAGGTCGGCGGCGTGTTCGAAGATCACGCCCTGGTCATCCACCACCGCCGGAATCGGCCGACCATCCCGCACTGCCAGCACCACCGCCAGGGGGCGTCGTCGTTCCATGGTAAAACGCACCGCGTTGGGGAAAACCCGTTCCACCCGGGCGGTTCGGACCACGGGAATCCCGGTGATGCCCGCCGCCAGTTCGTCCATTCGCAGCGCGAAGAAGTACTCTCGCTCGCCGAATCCCGCCGCGGCGAGCAGCTGCTCCCGGGTAATATCGAAATCAGCGTGGACGTAGATTCGGGTGATCCGCGTATTCGGCAGCAGAACCAGCACCGTCAACAGGTAGATCAGGACCCCTGCAACCACCACCGCCAGCAGCGGCACGAGGATCGCCGAGGTGGGAGTGGAGGTGGAAATGGCTGATCCACCCCCGCGGCGCCGGGTGCGTCGCAGATATGCCGCTTCAGACACGGATACCTCCCGAGAACAGCGTCCGGCCGGAAATCGGGGGGTGTTCCAGCACCGTCCCGGAGGCGTTGAAGATCAGCCCCACCATGATCAGAGAGACCATCAGCGAGGACCCTCCCGAGGAAAAGAACGGCAGCGGTATTCCCGTTGCCGGAACCATCCCGGCCACAACGGCGATGTTCAGGAGGGCCTGCAGGACAATGCTCATGGTGCACCCGTAGATGAGGAGGGAACGAAACCAGTCTTCCTGGCGCCGGGCAAGCTGCATCCCCCTGATACCGAAGAGGAGAAACAGTCCGGTGATCAGGAGAACACCGATGAGCCCCATCTCCTCACCCAGAACAGCGAAGATGAAGTCTGACTGTGCCTCCGGCAGCCCGCCGATCTTTCGCACCCCCTGGCCTACGCCAACTCCCCAGGTCCCCCCGGACTCCAGCGCCCGGCGGGCAGCGAGGATCTGAAACCCGCTTCCAGCCGGGTCGAAACGGGGGTTCAGAAACGCCATGAGGCGACGCACCCGATGCTCCCGGGTGAACAGGAGAATCCCGCTGATTGGCAGAATCAGGCCGAAGCCCCGGGCAAAATACCGCAGCGGCACCGCTGCCACGAAAAACACCGCCAGGGCTGTCATCACCAGAAACATCGCCGTGGAGTAATCGTTCTGCAGGAGCACCACCACCGCGAAGACGAGAACAACAAGGAATGGCGGCAGCAGGGTGTGCAGGGGATCGGAAAAATCACCCTGTCGGCGACCGAGCATGTGAGCCAGGTAGAGAACAAGCACCACCTTAACCAGCTCGGAGGGCTGAAAAGAGACGTTGAAGATGATGATCCAGCGCCGGGCTCCCATGTAGCGCGCACTCACCCCCGGCACAAAGGGCAGCAGGGACATGATGAACGTCACGATCAGAAGCAGCGGTATGAGGGTTCGCAGAATGTCCAGCGGAATTAATGCGGCCATGGTCATCAGCACCAGCCCCAACCCCATCCACATGGCCTGACGCATCACAAAACGCAGGGGTTGCCCGTAGAGTTGCTCCGCCCGGAACCACGACGCAGACCAGAGTATCCCCAGTCCGGCCGCAACCAGCAGCAGCACCACCCCCGCCAGGATGGGGTCAAAGCGTGAGCGTTCGCCGTTGATCTGTTCTACGAAAAACCCGGGTCTCTGCATCGTCAGGTCACCGAATCTTCAGGGTGGAGAGGCTCAGAATCGCGAAGAGCCCCCCCAGGATCCACAGACGAAGAACAA
>SKHA01000360.1 GCA_007117185.1 Spirochaeta sp.
GGCCCGCCTTCATCCCCGCTTCCACGTTGTCCGTGGCGACAAAACTCACCGGCACCGTGCTGTTCAGGGCCGAGTCCATCGTCACGATGGTGATCCCCCGCTTCGCTGCTTCCTCCGCCAGTGGCGCCAGACGGTTGAAGTCGGCCGCCGCCAGGAGGATCGCGTCGGGGGCCTGTTCGATCACGTTGTGCAGGATCTCCATCTGCCGTTCGATGTCCCGCTCCCACCGCGGACCGACGATCACCGGCTCCACGTCAAGCTCCGTGGCCGCCGCCTGGATCCCCGCCCGGACCACTTGCCAGAACTCCATATCCGGGCCGATTGTCTTCATCACCACCACGATCTTTTCGTTTCCCGGAGGGTGGATGGTGCGTTGCACAACCGGCCAGACCAGAAAAGCCAGTATCGTCAGCACCAGCGCCGACCCGGCGAGAACTATCTGGGTGCCTTCTTTCATTCCCTTTGCTCTCCCTCTCCCTCGGTGGGGAGAATGATCGGCAACCGAATCTCCACAGTAGTACCGCTGCCGTTGGTACTGCAGAAGGAGAGCCCGTAGGCGTTGCCGAAATAAAGCTTGATTCGCTCGTTGACGTTGCGCACGCCCACTCGGGCTCCCTTCCGGATCACCCGGCCATTACGCTGGGGTTCACTCCGGGCAGCTCCGTCCAGTATCGTCAGGCGTTGCGCCTCGTCCATCCCCACCCCGTCGTCGGCCACCGCCAGCAGAACCTCTCCTTCGCGGATCCCGCCGGAGACGTGGACGCAGCCCCCGTCCTCCTTGTTCTTTATCCCGTGATAGATCGCGTTCTCCACCAGGGGTTGCAAAATCACCTTGGGCACCTGCAACCGGGTAATCTCGGGGTCCACGGCGATGCGGAAGTCCAGTTTGTCCCGGTAACGCAGTTTCTGAATGGTCAGATAGTTGCGGATGTGCTCCATCTCATCGTGGATGCTGACCAACTCGTCTCCCCGGCTGATTGAGAGGCGCAGAAGCCGGGCCAGCGCCGAGACCATCTTCACCACCTCTTCGTGCTGCTTCCCCTCGGCCATCCAGATGATCGAATCCAGGGTGTTGTACAGAAAGTGCGGCGTGATCTGGTTCTGCAGCGCCAGCAGTTCGCTGCGCCGCTTCTCTTCCTGCTCCTCGGCGTTGCGCTGCACCAGCTCCTTGATCCGGGCGAGCATGATGTTGAAGTCCCGGGCGAGGTCGCCGATCTCGTTATTGCTCCTCACGTTGGCGGAGATCTCAAAGTCACCCCGCTCCACTGCCCGCATGGAGGACCGCAGCTCCAGGATGGGCCGTGAGAGGTGGCGGGAGATAAGAACCGAGACGAGAATCGCCAGAGCGATGCAGGCAAGGGTCCAGTAGAAGTAGTACTGCTGAATCAGCGCCCGGTTTTCAACCATCTCGGAGGCGTAATTGACCCCCACGATGCGCCACCCCGTCCGGGACGAGGTGGAAACGGTGTAGATACGCTCGTTACTGCCGTCATCCACCGCAAAGGAACCACTGGAGTGTTCCAGCACGCGATCAATATACTCCCGTTCCAGGTTGCTGTAGATCAGCTCCTGCCGGGGGTGATAGACGATCCGCCCGTCACGGTCGACGATAAATACGTAACCCCGCCGGCCAAAGCTGATGCCGCTGAGCAGCTCGTTGATCACCGAGAAGTTCATGTCCACCAGCATCACACCGTACTCTGTACTGCGGCTCAGGGTGATCACCCAGCGGTACACCCCTTCAACGACGTTCTGCACGTGAGAGGAAGAGACAACAGTGCTCCCCCGGGCTGCACGAGCGCTGCGATGCCAGTGCTGATCCTCCAGCACGACCACCCTGTTCAGGACGATGTTCGGGTCGTGGGTGAGGACGGCGCCGTTGTCCCCGGCTATCAGAATGAGGGAGATGTCGTTTCGCGTTCGGGAGATCGAGTTCAGGAACGAGGTGATCCGCTCCCGGTCGGTCCGCTCGTCCGGCACCGGGTCCAGCGAAAAGTACTCCTGTACCAGCTCGTTGAGCTGCACCACCTCGGCGATGTTCTCCATGTGCAGAATGTACGAGTCGATATTGGTCTGAACCTGCGCGATCAGCTCGGCGGTGTACTCCATCGCCGTACGCCGGACCGCCTCGCGGGTGAAGTTGTAGGAGACAACAGCGATGCTCGAGGCGGTACCCAGCACCATGATGGCCAGGGCGGCGGTGATGGTATTCTGGATGCGCCGGGATCTGCGACTCATGCGCCCTGCCGCTCCCGGCTCTGGTCGCGGTACTCCGAGGGACTCCATCCGGTCTGCTTCCTGAACGTCAGGCTGAAGTAGTGGGCCTCACGAAACCCCACCTGCGCAGCGATCTCGTAGATCTTCTGGTCTGTCCTGCTCAGCAGCGCCTTCGCCTCCCGCATGCGCACGGTGGTAAGGTACTCAACGAAGGTCATGCCGGTATGGTTCTTGAAGATCGGACTGAGATAACTCTTGCTCACCGCCAGGGCGGAACATACCGCCTGCAGCGACAGGTCCGGCTGGGCGAAGCGTTCGTTGATAACCTGCACCGCCGCAACCGCCTTGCGATGGGAGTGCTGCAACCTCCGGTTCTCCAGCAGATGACACGCACCGACAATAAAGTGACGAAACCATTGTTCGATTTCGTCGATTGTCTTGATCCTGCCCAGCTGCTCGAAGGGGTTCCGGGGAAAATCCGGGATCTCCCGGTAGTCGATCTCGATGGAATCCAGGGCGTTCAGCCCGTCCGCCAGGACGCGATGAATCACCACGGCGGGGTACTCAACACTCTCCACCAGCCGAAAGCGTCGAATGATCTCGGTGAACGCGTCGGTGGTTTCCTCCACCGAGCCGGTCTTGAGGGCATCTATAAATCGAGAACGCGCCGCGAAGTCTGACGAATCGTCCCGACCCGTCCCGGCAACAGGGGCAGCTGCCTCCGGAACGACTCCGCGGACCTGTTGCATCGTGATCACCTGGTTGGCTCCAAGAACGAAACGCTGTTCCAGGGCGACCCGGGCGGTACGAAACGACCGCGGCACGTCACTCAACGACTCCACAGCGTCACCGATACCGATGGAAACGGTACGACCAAGGGAACGCTGCACCCGGTCCGAGATCATCTCGGCGCAATCCAGGGCGAGGGAAACCGCTTGATCAGGCGTCGGCAACGAGAGGAGAACGATCACCTCATCGTCGGCGGTGGAAAACACCACCGCTCCCGGGACCGCCGCCGCCGCCCCGGCGATCTCGTTCTGAACGGCGATTGCGTCAAGACTGTCTGCGGTGTCACCGTCGTCGCGGTCGCACAGCAGCACCGTAAGAATCGGCCCCGGAAGGTTCAGGTCCAGCAGCTCCGCCTTCTGGGCTGCTTCCGCCAGGGGTATGGAATGATGAATGATGCTGTTCAGAAAGCGCTCCCGCAACAGGGGG
Organism: Spirochaeta sp.; assembly: GCA_007117185.1. GTDB lineage: Bacteria > Spirochaetota > Spirochaetia > DSM-27196 > Alkalispirochaetaceae > Alkalispirochaeta. The sequence goes on from SKHA01000360.1 coordinate 3,433, forward strand.
ATGCTCTCCCTGAGCTGGGCCTGCAGCCGTTCGAGATTCTGCGTGCGGTGTCGTTCCTCGTCCAGCTCTTTCCGCAGGGAATCCAGGACGTCCCGGAGTTCCGCGGCGGTGATTGGCTTCAGGATGAAATCGCGCACATTGAGCCGCACCGCCTCCTGGGCGTACTCAAACTCGTCGTAGCCGGTCAGGAGAATGGTCTTTGTCGCCGGATACTGCTCCGAGATGGAAGCGGCCAGCTCCAGCCCGTCCACGAAGGGCATGCAGATGTCGGTGAGGACCACGTCAGGACGCAGGTCCTCCAGCGCCTGCAGACCTTCCCGGCCGTCCCGGCAGGCGCCGACCAGCTCGAATCCGTGGGCACCCCAATCGATGGCGCTGGAGATTCCCTCGCGAACCAGAGGTTCGTCGTCGATGATCAAAAACCGATACATCGTCACAACAGCCGGTATCCACCCCGGGTGGACTGCATCGCCACCGGCACGCCGCCGCGGAGGTACACCCGGGGAATCCGCGGGGCAAACCCGCAGGTTATCTCGTAGGGAATTGTTTCGGTAATGCCGGCGATCTCCTCGGCGCTGATCCGCTCCAGCTGGCCGCGGTCGTCGGCGGACTCGCCAATCAGCACCACCGTGTCGCCCAGGCGAACCCGCGGGGCGATCCGTGAAAGGTCCAGGGCGATCATATCCATGGAAACCCGACCGGCAACGGGAACCCGCCGGCCGTGACACAGCACGTGCCCCCGGTTGGAGAGGGATCGCGGGTAGCCGTCGCCGTAGCCCACCGGGACGATTCCGATGGTGGAACCGGGGCCGACCCGGTAGCTGCGGCCATACCCCACCGTCCAGTCCCGGTCGTACCGGGTCAGTTTCACGATGGCGCTCTCCACGCGCATCATCGGCTTGAGGGGAACGGTGTGGTCAACTTCATCGCTGGGGAAGAGTCCGTACATGGCGATCCCCGGTCGGACCAGATCCAGCGCCGCTTCGGTGGGCAGATCGATCAGGGCCCCGCTGTTGGCGATGTGGCGATACCGGGGTCGCAACCCCTCCCGGGCAAGCTCATCGAGAAGGGTGACAAACTGCCGGATCTGCCCCCGGGCGAACGTCTTGTCCGCTTCGTCGCTGCCGGGGAAGTGGCTGTATACCCCCTCTACAGTGGTACTCTGCAGCGAGAACAGCTGCTCCAGCTCTTCCCGGGGATCCCGGCTGAACATCCCCATGCGACCCATGCCGGTATCCACGTTGACGTGAATCATCGCGGTGGTCCCAAGCCGCGCCGCCGTCTCACTCAGGCTTCGGGCGTACTCAAGGCAACTCACGTTCAGACGCGCCCCGTCGCGCAGGGCAACCTCCACCTCTTCGGGAAAGAGGTCCTGAAGAATGAGGACCGGGGTGGTGATCCCGTGTTCCCGCAGGGTGAGAAACTCTTCCAGGGTGGCCACCGCCATCAGCTCTACGCCGAATCGCTCGCACGCCCCGGCCACCGCCACCGCGCCGTGACCGTAGCCGTCCGCCTTGACCGCCGGCATCAGCCGCGAATCGGGAACGCGGGCAGCCAGGACGCCAAGGTTATGATCCAGGGCGTCCAGATCCACCA
>SKHA01000016.1 GCA_007117185.1 Spirochaeta sp.
CCTCAAAGCGATCTGCGAGAAATCACGCATGATTCGTCTTCCTTTGAACCGGGCCAACGAGCTGGTGCAGATTGAAAAAGCCCGAAAAGAGATCACCGGCTTCCGCGGTGAAGAGGCAGAACTCAGGGAGATCGCCCGCACCCTGGAGATGACCACCGAGCACGTTTCTGACCTCCTGAGCATCTCCCGGGACCTGATTTCCCTGGAGACGCCGGTGTACAACGAGAAAGACTCGTCGGTACTGGGTGACTTCATCGAAGACCGCGGCTACGTCCAGCCGGAGGCGCTGACCATCGAGAAGGCCCTCAAGGACGACATCAACGAGGTACTGGCTACACTGACGGAGAAAGAAGCGGATATCATCCGCTTTCGCTTCGGTCTGAACGGTCGCAGTCCCCTCTCTCTCAAGGAGATCGGTGATCGGTACAACCTGACCAAGGAGCGGATCAGGCAGATCGAGAAGAAGGCGTTGCGTCGTCTGCAGCACCCAAAACGGGCTCAGATTCTGGAGGCGTACGTCGCCTGAAGACGTCGTGTGTCCCGTAAACCCCAAGAGCACCCCCGGCGCGCCAGCGTTGACAGGGGTGCTTTTTTTATATATTCTGCTGCCCGTATCATTCGATAGGAACAAAACTTAGATTCCGGAGGAAAACCACTACATGTCTGAAAAGAACGTTTATTTTTTTGGCGGCGGCAAGGCTGAGGGCGACGCATCCATGCGGGAACTGCTCGGCGGCAAAGGCGCCAACCTGGCGGAGATGTCCAGCATCGGCGTACCTGTGCCTGCGGGTTTCACCATTTCTACCCGAGCTTGTGCCGAATACTATGAAAACAACATGCAGCACCCTGAAAGCCTCAAAAAGGAAGTTGCTGAACACCTTGCCCGCCTGGAAGAGATGATGGGCAAAAAACTCGGCGATGCATCGGACCCCCTTCTGGTCTCGGTTCGTTCCGGCGCTGCGGCGTCAATGCCGGGCATGATGGACACTGTCCTCAACCTGGGCATGAACGATAGAGCGGTCAAGGGACTTGCCGCGGTTTCCGGCAACGAGCGCTTTGCCTGGGACGCTTACCGCCGTTTTCTGCAGATGTTCGGCGACGTCGTCATGGGCGTGGAGCACGAGCACTTTGAAGAGCAGTTGAACGCCGTCAAGGGTGCCAAGGGTGTGGAAGAGGATCTGGACCTGGACGCCGCGGACCTGCAGCAGGTGGTCGAGCGATACAAGAAGGTCTACCGTGATCACCTGGGCAAAGATTTCCCCCAGGACCCGGTAGAGCAGCTCTGGGGTTCCATCAATGCGGTCTTCGGCTCCTGGAACAACACCCGGGCGATCAAGTACCGCAAACTCAACGACATCAAGGGGCTCATCGGCACCGCCGTCAACGTCCAGTCGATGGTCTACGGCAACCTGGGTGACACCTCCGGTACCGGAGTTGCCTTCTCCCGGGATGCGTCCACCGGTGAAAAGGTGTTCTACGGTGAGTACCTGATGAACGCCCAGGGCGAGGACGTGGTTGCGGGTATCCGTACTCCCCAACCCCTCAAAACCCTGGCCGACGCCAACCCCACAATCTACAAGCAACTTGACGACATTCGCACCAAGCTGGAAACCCACTACCGGGACATGCAGGACATCGAGTTCACCATCCAGCAGGGAAAGCTGTACCTCCTCCAGACCCGCAACGGAAAGCGCACCGGCCTGGCGGCGATCAAGATCGCTGTAGACATGGTTGCGGAAGGACTGATCAGCGAGGAAGAAGCTGTCAAGCGGGTTACCCCGGCGCAGCTTGACCAGGTGTTTCACCCCATGATCGAGCCGGCCAGCCGGAACGCTTCCCGGGTGATCGCCAAAGGGCTGAACGCCTCCCCCGGTGCCGCAGCAGGACAGATTGTCTTCACCGCTGACGAAGCGGAGGACTGGGTGAAGAAGGAAGGCCGGAAGGTCCTCCTGGTTCGTCGCGAGACCAGCCCCGAAGATATTGGAGGGATGCACGTTGCCGAGGGAATCCTCACCTCTACTGGAGGGATGACCAGCCACGCTGCCGTTGTTGCCCGCGGCATGGGCAAGCCCAGCATCGTCGGGTGTAAAGCGCTGCAGATCGACCACGCCAAAAAGACGATGACCGTCGAGGGCAAGGTGTACCAGGAAGGTGATTTCTTCACCATGGACGGCACCGCCGGCGAGCTCTTCGAGGGCGAGCTGAAGCTGATCAAGCCGGAACTGAAGGGTGAACTCGATGAGTTCCTCGCCTGGGCCGACGCAATTCGCCTGAAAGCCAACCGACCGGGACTGAAAGAGCAGCTGTTTACCATTCGTACCAACGCTGACACCCCGGCTGATGCCTCCGTGGCCCGCGGTTACGGTGCTCAGGGAATCGGTCTGTGCCGTACCGAGCACATGTTCTTTGAAGAGGACAAGATTGCGATCTTCCGCGAAATGATCGTGGCCAAAGACCTTGACGCCAGAAAGAAAGCCCTGGCCAAGCTGATGCCGCTGCAGAAGAAGGACTTTGTCGGTATCTTCGAGGCGATGGACGGCTTTCCCGTCACGATTCGGCTTCTGGACCCGCCGCTGCACGAGTTCGTTCCCCACGAAGACGCTCAGATCCAGGCTCTTGCAAAGACTACCGGTGTCAGCGTTGACGAACTGAAGCGCAAGATCGAATCGCTTCACGAACTGAACCCGATGCTCGGCCATCGCGGTTGCCGTCTCGGTATCACCTACCCCGAAGTGTACGACATGCAGGTTGAGGCGATCATGAACGCCGCCGTGGAGGTCACCAAAGCGGGAAAGAAGGTTGAGCCGGAAATCATGATCCCCCTGGTGGGAACGGTGAAGGAGCTTTCGGTTCTGCGGGCCAACGCCGAAGAGGTGATCAAGAAGGTCTTCGAGACGACGGGAACCACCGTGGCCCACAAGATCGGAACGATGATCGAGATTCCCCGGGCAGCGTTGACCGCTGACGAGGTGGCCCAGGAGGCTGACTTCTTCAGCTTTGGTACCAACGACCTGACCCAGATGGCGTTCGGCTACAGCCGTGACGACGTGGGTACGTTCCTGCCCCAGTACATCGAAGACGGTATCCTCGAAGAGGACCCCTTTGCCGTCCTGGATCAGACCGGCGTGGGCCAGCTGGTGCAGATTGGTGTGGAGAAGGGCCGCAAAACCAAGGCAGACCTGAAAGTGGGTATCTGTGGTGAGCACGGCGGCGAGCCCAAGTCCGTTGAGTTCTGCTACCGCACCGGGTTGAACTACGTCAGCTGTTCGCCCTACCGCGTTCCCATCGCCCGGCTTGCCGCGGCGCAGGCGGTGATCAGCAACCGCTGATCGTTGCGACGATAATTCGGCGGCTGGTCCAGTGGACTGGCCGCCTTTTTTTGTCGACAGTGATACCATGATTCGAATTGCAGCCACCGTTTTGGTTGGGTTATCTCTCATCGTCATGCCCGTCGTGGCTGCAGATCAGCTGTGGTACCGGGGTGACCACGCCGGTGCGGTTGCCGGCTACCGGGCGCTCCTGGAGGTGGATCCGGACGATACTGACGCCCGAGTCAATCTGACCCTGCTTCTTCGGGAGGCAGGACAGCTGGAGGAGGCGGTGGCGGTGTCGGCACAGCTCGCCGGGCGGTCCCGGGTGCACCACCTGGCGACGGTAATACTCGCTGCCGGCGGGGCAGACGAGGATCTTCTCTCCAGTTTCGACAGTGCTGGCGACGGTGTCCTGCTGTTCTGGAGCGGACTGGCGGCATTCCGTTCCGGCCAAAACGATCTCGCAGAGGAACGCTTTTCCCGGGCACTGCAGGTGACACCCGAACTGGCGTACGCGCGATACTTTCAGGGACTTCTGGCGCTGGGCAGGGGCGACTGGGACGGGGCGATCGAACACCTGGAGGGAGTGCGCCGGCTGGAACCCAACCTGACCTCGGCGTTTGCTCCCCTGGCACAGGCGTACTATCAACGGGGTGACGCCACCGAAGCGATCGCGTTGCTGGATCGGGCGGCGATCGCGCTACCCTGGGACACGGAGATTCCCTCGCTGGCGGCGTTGTGGCGGGAGGAGTACCCGGTGGTGGCCGCCCGGGAGGCGTCGGCGGCGCAGCGCAGACGCGCTGTTGCCCAGGCCCCGGTGGTGGCTGAGGTCACCGGTTCCCGGCAGACCATGCCCTGGGTCCGGGTGGGGCTCGCGGAGAACGTGCGATCGATTTACCTCAAGACCGGCGGCCCGTACCGGATCGTCCCCGTCCCGGACGACCTGGTGTACCGTAACGCAGCGCAACGCGAGGCCGCCCGGGGAGAAACGCCCGACTCAGGCGAAAGGCTGCCAGGGGGACAGGTTCTGCAGGTCTCCCTGGATGGGGAGACCCGCGCCCTGACAGTCAGCAGCGAGGAAGGGGAGGTTCTGGTCTCCGCAACGCAGCCACTGCGGCTGGTCTACGACGATCCCCGGCATACCACCATTCTCTTTGACGTGACCTACGGCCACGGGCAGTTCTCAGCCGGGCGGGAAGACCGCTGGTATCGCGGTGAGATGGAGTTTCTCCCGTTCCTCCGGTCCGACGCCGGGACGGGAACGTTCACCGTGGTCAACGATCTTCCCATTGAAGAGTATCTCTACTCGGTGGTGCCCTCGGAGATGCCGGCGTGGTGGCCCCCGGCGGCGCTGGAGGCGCAGGCGGTGGCGGCCCGCTCCTACACATTGCACCGCCGGGATCGCTTTCGGCCCAGGGGATTCGATCTGGTCAGCTCGGTTCTCTCGGCGTTCTACCGGGGCGTCAGCGGCGAGCACCCCCGAACAACCCAGGCGGTGGAAGCGACTCGCGGGCAGGTCCTGATGGACGGGTCGCGGCCGCTTGACGCGGTGTACAGCGCCAACAGCGGGGGAATCACCGAGTCGGCCAGAAGCGTCTGGGGTGGAGCGAGCGTACTGGTTGGCGTGGTGGATCCGCGCGTGCGCATACGGGGGAAAAAGGCATGAGCGATCGTTCGGCGAATGATGTCGCGCCGCTGTCGAATGCCTGGCAGAAC
>SKHA01000156.1 GCA_007117185.1 Spirochaeta sp.
ATGAATATGTGCAGGTACAATCAATATCCCGTTCGTATGGGGCGGTGGTTGCTCTGACGTCCGTTTCCCTCTCGGTTCGCCGCAATGAGCTCCTGGCGCTGGTGGGTCCTTCCGGAGCGGGCAAGTCCACCCTGCTGCGGATCCTTGCCGGAGTGGACAAGCAGGATTCCGGCGTCATCCGTGTTCGTAGCGATCTGGGAGTGGAAGCTCCTTCGGAACGACACCCGGCGGTACTTGTGTTCCAGGACTATCTGCTCTTTCCGCACATGACCGTATTCGAGAATGTCGCTTTCGGACTCCGGGCGCGGCGACGCCACCTGGGGCTTTCCCGCCGGGAGATCACCCGGCGGGTGAGGGACTGTCTGCGGCAGCTGCAGATCGCCGAAAAAGCAGGGGCCTGGCCGGCGCACCTTTCGGGAGGACAGCAGCAGCGGGTGGCTCTGGCCCGGGCTCTTGTCCTGGAGCCGTCGCTGCTGCTGCTGGACGAGCCCTTTGCCAACCTTGACCGGCCGCTGAAACGGGAAACGGCGCGATTCCTGCGGGAACTGCAGCAGCGGCTGCAGGTGACCACGGTAGTGGTCTCCCACGATATTGAAGCGGTGCTGGAGATCGCCGATCGCGTCGGGGTTATGAGCGGCGGACAGTTGCTGCAGATCGACTCGCCGTTGACGGTTCGGCAGTACCCCGCCTCGGCGGACGTGGCGGATTTGATTGGAACGGGTCTGAAGGAGGTTGTTCGGTGAACAGAATGGGCGGATACACGGTGGTTGCGGCAGCGGTGGTGCTACTGGTTCTTCTCCCGCAGACGCACCTGGCGGCAGCTGGTCGTAGTGATCGGCGCGTCCCGGAGATAGACGTTGCAGAGCTTTCGTTTGAACAGATTGTCACGGTTGCTCGGGGAACCACCGCCCGGATTTACATGTGGGGTGGCAGCGAAGCGGTGAACAGCTGGATCGACCAGTACGTAATCCCCGAGGTAGGTCGTCGTTACGGGGTAACCCTGGAGAGGGTGCCCATGGATGCGGCTGTCTTCGTGAATCGCCTGCGCGCCGAGAAGGAAGCGGGCCGGGAGACCGGAAGCATGGATCTGCTGTGGATCAACGGTGAGAATTTCCGCAATGCCCGCCAGGAGGAGCTCCTGTGGGGGCCCTTCGCCTCTCGACTTCCAAACGTTTCCCTGGTGGATCCGGCGCTGGCGGAGATGGATTCGGGGTTTCCCGTGGAAGGGTACTCGGTGCCCTGGGGTCGGGCTCAGTTCAATTTTGATATCGACACCGCCCGAATCGCCGCCCCTCCTGCCAGTTTCCAGGAGCTGCCTGAATGGGTCCGCCGGCATCCCGGTCGCTTCACCTACCCGGAGCCGCGGGACTTCACCGGGTCGGCGTTCATTCGGCAGGCGTTCATTGCTCTCTCCGGTGGAGTTGCCCAGTTTCTCCCGGGCTACGACCAGCAGCTTTTGGACCGGAACGCCCCGGTGCTGTGGGAGTACCTCAACGAAATCGCTCCTTACCTCTGGCAGCAGGGTGAGTCTTACCCGCGGGATCTGGCCGCGCTGGACGCACTCTTCCAGCGGGGTGAGGTTGACGTAACCATGTCCTTCACCCAGACCAACGCCGCTACCAGAACAGCCCAGGGGCGCTATCCACCAACGGTACGCTCCTTTGTGATGCAGGATGGGTCAATCAGCAATACCCACGCCCTGGCGATACCCTGGAACGGCCCCAACAAAGCGGCGGCGCTGGTGGTTGCCAACTTTCTCATCTCGCCGGAGGCCCAGCTCTCCAAAAACGACCCGGCCAACTGGGGAGACTTCACCGTCCTTGCCCTTTCCCGGCTGCCCGAACAGATCCGGCAGCAGTTCACCGCCCTCGACATGGGGGCGGCGACGGTACCCCTGGAAGAGCTGGAACGACACGCCGTGCCGGAAATTCCCTCGGAGTACTGGGAAGAGCTGGAGCGGCGCTGGGAAGCGGAAGTTCGCAGACGATGAGCTCGGGTATCCATCGGCAGGGGTTGCCCCGGGGGTTGCCCGGTCTCGCAATTCTCCTGCGGCTCCTTCCGCTGCTTCTCTTCTTTCTCCTGACCCTGGGTGGCGGGTTTCTGCACGCTCTGGCCGCCTCTGTTGTGGCAGGCCCGCAGACCTGGCGGCTGCTCCTCCGCAGCGATCTGCTCTCCTCCATTCTACTCACCATCAGGGTTGGCGCTGTTTCGGCGCTGCTGGCTGTGGCTGTGGGAGCGGTGGGAGCGTACCTCCTGTGGCGGGCGCCGCGGTGGGTCTTTGTCCTGGGATCAATGTACCGTCTGCCCATCGTGCTGCCTCACATTGCCGTGGCGTACCTGGTGATGCTCTTCTGGGCGCGCACCGGTCTGGTTTCGTCGCTGCTCTTTCACCTGGGGGTGATGGCGCAACCGGAGCAGTTTCCGGCGGTCCTCTTCGGCAGCAGCGGAACCGGCCTGATTCTGGCCTACTTCTACAAGGGGTTCCCCTTTGTGATGCTTCTCTGCCTGGGCGTTCTGCAGCGGATCTCTCCTGGTGAGGTGACCACTGCGGGGATGCTCGGGGCCGGTCCGGTTCGTACCTTTCTGCGGGTCATCCTGCCACGGCTCTTTCCCATCCTCGGCCAGACCGGGATCATCCTCTTCCTGTTTTCCCTGGGTGGTTTTGATATTCCCTGGCTCCTGGGGGGCAGCAGACCGCAGATGCTTCCGGTGACGGTGTACAGTCTCTTTTTTCAGGGTACCAGGGCCGATCAGGCGGTGGCCCTCACCGCCCTGGTGGTTCTGGCCCTCTTCGCGGTGGTCTTTGCTGTAGTAGCGTTCTCGCTTCTCCGGGTACTTACCCCCTGGGAGGAGCGGGAATGAAGCTGCGCTGGGTAGCTCTGGTGGCGTTGCTGTTGCTCATCTTCTTCCTGCCGTTACTGGCAGTTCTGCTGGGTGCTTTCTCACCGCGGTGGGTGTTCCCGGATCTGCTCCCCCGGGAGCTCAGCTTCCGGGGAGTTCTGTTTCTGCGGAGCAACAGCCGGGCGGTGATCCGTGCGCTGGGCTCTTCCCTCAGGTATTCCCTGGCCAGTGTCGTTACGGCGTTCCTTTTGTGTCTGGGTCCCGCTGAGGTCCTGGCCCGCTATCGATTTCGGGGGCGTCTGGCGGTTGAGGCGCTGCTGCTCTCGCCGGTTCTCATTCCGGCGATCACCTGGGCGCTGGGACTCTCGGTGGTTTTGATCCGCGTTGGTCTTGCCGACACCTTTCCCGGGGTGGTGATTGTCCTCACCGCCGCCTCGTATCCCTATATGCTGCGGGCTCTGATCGCGGGGTTTCAGCAACTTCCCCGGGACTATCGCGCCTGCGCGGTCAACCTGGGAGCGTCGCCATTGCGGCAGACGCTACTGGTCACCATCCCCATGCTGATGCCCGCGATCGTCGCCGGTGGAACGGTGGTCTTCCTGGTGGCGTTCTCTGACTACTTTCTGGTCTTCCTGGTGGGCGGAGGAGCGGTGCAATCTTTCACGGGGTACCTGTTTCCGTATCTCTCCGCAGCGGATTACACCATCGGCAGTACCCTGACGCTCCTCTTCCTGCTGGTCCCGATGACGCTCTTCGGTCTCATTGAGCTGACTGTGGGCCGCTGGCACCGTCGCTGGGGCCAAACCGGCGGATGAAGCGCTGCGAGGCCCCTCGCACGATCGGCGCACCGTGACCCAGGCACGCAACCTGAACGCCCAGCTGGCCCACCCGACGGGCGGACCGCAGTCCCACCTGAAAATCCTCGTAGATGATCGCCCAGGAGAGCCCGGCGAAGGTGGTGGCCACATCGCCTCCGAGGAGAATTCCGTTATGCCGGGGGCTCACCAGACCGATCTGACCGGCGCAGTGCCCCGGCAGGTGGATCACCTGAAGCCCTCCGAAGTATGGCAGTTCGTCCCCCTCCCCGACGGTGCGGTCGATTCGCAACGGGGGCATACGGGAGTCGGAGGAGCGCAACAGTACCTTCACCAGCAACCGGAAGAGCGGCGACGGCGCCGGGGTATACTCCCGCAGCGTCTCACCCCCCTCTAGCAGCCCGGCGTCCAGGGGGTGGGCGATCACCGGCGCCCCGGTGAGCTCCCGCAGATCCGCAGCGCTGCCGCTGTGATCCAGGTGCGCGTGAGTCAAGACGATAGCGTCCACCTCGGTGGCGGTGCGTCCCAGCCCCGCTAAAGCAGCGACGATCTGCCCGGCGCAGCCGGGCGGACCGGTGTCGATCACCGTCACCGGTCCGTTCTCCTCCAGAAGAAGATAGGCGTTCACCGTGCCCAGGGGGATTCGATACACCCCGGGAACGACGGCGCGGGAGCTCCGGCGCCAGGGCAGAGGCATTCTATTGCACCCCCAGGGTGCGCAGGTATTCCCGCAGCGCTGCCTGAGCCTGGGTCTCCTCGCGTTGTGCCCTGGCCAGATCTTCCCGGATCAGCCGCAGTTCATCTTCCTGCCGGGAGAGATCGGTTGTATATCGGCGGTACAGCGTGGAGTTCCGGTCAAGTTGGGCCATGTTCGTCGCTATTCGTGCCTGGTCGGCGGTGATTGAAGCGACCTGCTGGTCCAGGGACTGCCGGGCCCGGCGGCGTTCCGCCAGGGTCTGCTGCAGTTCCTGGATATTCTGGAGTGTCCGTCGCACCGTGGGATCCAGCAGGCGGTTGGTGCTGTAGAACGCCAGCTGATCGTCGGGGATATTCCCCAGGGCCAGGCGCTGCTCTCGGACCTGTTCCTCCACCACTGTCAGCTGCCGGCTGCTGGTAGTGATCTGGGTTACGCTGCCCTCCTGCTGAACCCCCGAGCGCGGCTCCACCAGGGACCATCCGCTCTGCATGCGGTGAGCGATCACCACGCTGCGGGCCGGGGCGGTGGAAGCGATGCGGTAGGTTGTGGTGCGGCGGGCCCGCCGTTCAACCAGCAGCACCCCGTCAACGATGGAAACCGTGGACAGCTGCTCGTCAATCCCTCCGGTTGAACCGGTGATGCGCAGGTC
>SKHA01000206.1 GCA_007117185.1 Spirochaeta sp.
AGCCCCCCGGCGTCGGGGTCCGCCTCCAGCGCCAGGGGCATCAGTGCGCTGTAGAGTTCTCCGTCGCTTACCGTGGCCCCCAGAACCCGGGCGGCCTGACCGAAGAGCCCCACCCACGCGTCCAGATCGGAGGTACAGTTGTTGGAGTGGACCATCGCCACCAGACTTCCGTCTGGGGTGAGAACGCGGTCGATCTGAGGATGAACCTGCGACAGGGGTTTCTCCAGCACCACCATCGCGAAGACGGAGGTCCCGGCAGAGACGTTGCCGGTGCGCACCCGCACGCTGTTGGTGGCGACCATACCCGTCCCGGCGTCTCCCTCGGGAGCACACAGGGGTATTCCCGCGGTGAGTGTCCCGGTGGGGTCAAGCAGCCGCGCCCCCGCTTCGCTGATCACTCCGGCTACCTCGCCTACCCCCACGATCCGCGGAAGAATGTCCCGCAACTTCCACGGCAGAGACCGCGGGGCCACGTGGGCGTCGAACGCGGTGATCATCGTATCGTCGAAGTCCTGGGTCTCCGTGTTCACCGGAAACATCCCCGAGGCGTCGTTGGTCCCGATCACCCACTGCCCGGTGAGCTTCCAGTGGACGTACCCCGAGAGGGTAGTCATCCCGGCGATCTCGGCGGTGTGTTTCTCGTCGTTGAGAATTGACTGGTACAGGTGGGCGATGCTCCACCGTTGGGGGATGGGATACTGAAAGAGTTCGGTGAGCTCGCTGGCGGCAGGGCCGGTGATGTTGTTGCGCCAGGTGCGAAAGGGCACCAGCAGCTTCCTGGCTGCATCCACCACCAGGTACCCGTGCATCATCGCGCTGATCCCGGCAGCGGCGAAGGTTGTCACCGAGACGCCGTAGCGGCGCTTCACGTCCGTCAGAAGGTCCGCAAAGCACGCGGCAATGCCGGCATCGACGGTGGTCATGTCGTAGGTCCACACCCCGTTTTCGAACTGGTTCTCCCACCCGAAGGATCCTGCCGCCAGGGGCTGCCGGTCCGGTCCGATGAGGGTCGCCTTGATCCGGGTTGACCCCAGCTCAAAGCCGAGTATCGCCTGTCCGTCTCCAATGATCTTTGCTGGGTCCACAAGTGCCTCCTGAACGTCGATTGTACCCCTTCAGAATACACGGGGAAGTGAACTTCTGCCACCTGTGTTAGACTTACCGTATGGTTACCAGAGCATACGGCGAGACAGGGATTCAACTTTCGGTGGTCGGTTTCGGGGGAATCGTCGTCACCAACGAGACGCCGGCGGATTCATCCCGGTACGTGGCTGAGGCAGTTGACCGCGGGGTAAACTACTTCGACGTGGCTCCGGCCTACGGAGACGCCGAGGAACGGCTGGGCCCGGCGCTCGAGCCGTACCGCCGGGACATCTTCCTGGCGTGCAAGACCAACAAACGCGATGCAGCACAGGCAGAACAGGATTTCCGGTCATCCCTGAAGACACTTCGCACCGATTATATCGATCTGTACCAGATCCACGGGATCCAGACAGAGCAGGAGGTGGACGCGGTTCTGGCCCCCGGGGGGGCTCTCTCCTTCTTTGAAGAGTTGCGCCGGCGCGGGGAGATTCGCCACATCGGCTTTTCCGCCCACAACGAAGATGCGGCGCTGCGCCTCCTGGCGGCGTTTCCCTTTGACTCGGTACTCTTCCCGGTGAACTGGGTGACCTGGCACGCCGGGAACGTGGGACCGCGGATCGTTCAGGCTGCCGCCACCCGGGGCACAGCGGTGCTGGCGCTGAAAGCGCTGGCCCTGCAGCGCTGGAAAGAGGGCGAAGAGCGCACCTGGTCCAAGCCGTGGTACCGCCCGGTGAGTTCCGCCGCCGAGGCTGAGCGGGGCCTGCGGTTCACCCTCTCCCAGCCGGTGGTCGCCGCGGTGAGCCCCGGTCACATGGAGCATCTGCGCTGGGCCTGCGACGCGGCGGACCGCTTCACCCCCCTCAGCGAGGACGAACACGACCAGCTGCGCCGGGAAGCGCTGGAGATGGAGCCGATCTTCTCACGGACGGTGACGGCGATCTGAAGCAGATCTTCACCGCGTCGGCGCTGCCACCCCGCTGCGGCAGCTGCGGACGATCTCCACCAGCAGCGCCCGCCGGTCCTCGGCAAACAGCTCCTCCAGTTGACCGAGAAGCACGTCTACGTTCATCGTTCTACCCTTCAGCAGGGGCATCAGGCGCATCCGTTTCTCCTCGATAGTCAGAGACTCCAGGTAGAGCATAAGGTAGGTCCGCATCTCACCTTCGGTACGGGTCTCCACGAACTCCAGGGCGTTGTGGCGCAGCTGGCCGGTACCACCGCGAATATCCCGGCAGATCGTCGCTGCCAGCAATCGGTCATCTTCCCGGGAGAGTTCCAGCGACCGCGCCGTCAGCACAAAGAGGGACAGGTTCTTTACCTGTTCGTCCAGCAGCTTCACCAGCAGGGGGTGATATTTCCCCTGCTCTGACGCCGAGGTACGGTACCGCAGCGCCATCAACGGCGGGTACAAGGCGCTGAGGGCCTTCGCCGCACCCTCGGCGAGCTGCCGCAACTCCGGGGGGATGGGGGTGGGGTCGCCAAGGACCAGCAGCGCCGCGTCCACCAGGTTGCCGCCCTGAGTCTGAAGGGAGCGGAAGAGTTCCGCATCCAGGGCGTCCGCTCCATCCCCGCCAACCGTCTCGGTACCCGCCGGGACGGCCGGCAGCAGCTCCTTCAGCAGCGCAATCCCCTCCTCCCAGGCCAGGACGGGGTGAGTCCCACGGATCTCCTCAAGAAACTGCAGGCGCTCGGGTACGGTGAGGGCCGGCAGTTCTCCGCGATGATCCAGGAGAAAACTCTCTGGCATCCCCTGAATCGCCTTCAGCGCGGCGGTACGCAGCAGCTCGTCCCCAAGGTGCATGGCGGCCACGGGAAACCCGTGTACGCTGGGGTACTCCGCCAGGGATTCCAGGTACACCTGCCGCTGGAGGGGGGTGAGGGCGTCCCAATCAGGGGTGATCACACTGCGACCGGTGGCGCGCTCCACCATCAGGGCAAGGGTCACCGTCTCGCGGAACTGCTCCGGCGTCTGCGCGTTGTGGAACCCCTCCACCAGCCGGTCTATCTGTTGCTGGAAGGGCTCGCGGTTCTCCCGGCGGTACAGCCCGGTGAGCTCAGCCAGCCGCGCCGCCAGCCTGACTTCCGGCCAGGGAGCCTCGTTGTAGCGGCGAATCTCCTCCTCGTAGCGGTCGTAGTCGATCCTGGAGAGGGTCTTCAGGCGCAACTCCTGCAGCGACTGATCGTCAGAGTGGAAGAACGGCTCCAGCCGCTCTACGTCTTCCGGAGTCTGGGCGCTGCCCGCCAGGCGAGCGACGATGAAGACCCGGGTTGACCGGTTCTGCCGCTCCATCTCGTTGCGCAGCGTCACCAGCAGCGTCTCGTCCCGGAGGATGCTGCCGCTGTTCTCTTCCAGCCGCTTCAGGTTGAGGCGGTTGTCCGCCAGCAGGCTTTCCGAGAGGAGCGCCACGTAGCGCCGGTTCAGGACGAAGTTGAACCCCAGCCGGGCCACCATCAGCAGCGCAATGGGATAGATGAAGAATCGTGGCTCCGCAAAGGGGGAAACCACCAGCACGATCACCGAAGCGGTGAGAATCCCCGCCGCAGCGGCAACGATGTTGTTGAGCACCATCACCCGCCCGCGGTACCTCGAGGGCAGAAAGGCAAACGCCGCCATCGCCGCCGGAGACATCAGCGCCACCTCGATCTGCCGGGTGAAGTCCGCCACCCCCACCATACTGATGGCGAACGCGCCGATCCCGAGGATGAAAAAGAGGGTCTGCTTGGCCACCTCCTTGCCGTGGCGCCCCCCCAGGGCGGACTGGCTCATCACCTTGGTCAGTACCACCGCCTGGAGCAGTGTTGCCACGGCGCGCTGGTAGCCCATCAGGCTGGCCGCCTGGGTTCCCGAATCGGTGCGGGCATCCACCACCGAGTTGTAGGTGAGGATGATCAACCCCGCCAGAATCCCGAACAGGACGGTGTTGGACCCCACCGCCCGCAGAAACCCGTTACCGCGAAACGCGGCGAACCCTTCGTGCAGCTCCTGGAGGATGGAGCGGTCACGATAACGGGGAGAGTCCAGAATAGGAAAGGCCAGCCGGATCGAGCGGAATACCAGCACACAGGAGAGGCTGATCACGGCGATAACCAGAAACTGGGCGCTCCAGGGCAGGATGCGCGCCATTGGCACCACCAGCAGGGACCCGCCGGAGTAGCCGATGGCGCCACCCATGGCCAGCAGCGGGAAGAGCCGCTTGCCCTGCCGGGCGTTGAAGTAGAACGGCGCCAGGTCCCAGAAGAGCAGCAGCAGCACGATGCCGATGATAAAGCGCCACACAAACAGCCCCGTGAGGAGCATGGGAACCCCCGCCAACGCGTCGTGAACCACCAGCAGCGCCGCTGCGGCGAGGCAGAGCAGAAAGGAGACCAGCAGCGCCCGGGTAAAAAGGCGACGCTTGTCGATCCGGTCAGTGATCCCGGCGTAGAACAGACCGATCACCCCCAGCAGCACCGCCGAGACGATGTACAAAAGGATCGTCGACTCCAGAGACCGCCGGGAGATCACCAGCGAGTCCACCACGGTGCTGATCATCCCGATGACCACTGAGATGAGTACGTGGAGCAGAAAGAAGCTGGACACACGCCCCTCTTCGCCGCGATTGACCTTCAGCGCTCTGGCGAAGGAGAGCAGCGTCCCCGCGGCGGTCATGCATCGTCCCCGAGGGCCCGGGTGCTCTCCTCGTAGATCTCGCGGAAGGATTTTACCACCTTGGACAGCCCGTTGACCCGCGTATTAGTGGTGCGCAGGCGGTAGGAGAGCTGGGCGATGATGCCCAGGGCCATCGCCGGATGCTGCGCCAGGGTGTGCATGAAGTCGCTCCGGGAGATGCGCGAGAGAATGCTCTCGGTGACGGTGCGCGCTCCGGCGGAGCGGGTCTCTCCGTCCAGGAGGGCCATCTCGCCAAAACACGCCCCCTCGCCGAGGGTCATCAGCGGCTGAATCCCCTTGTTGCGCGTCTCGAAAAAGAGCTCCACCTTACCGGAGACCACCACGTAGGCGTAGTTACCGGGATCGCCCTGACGAAAGAGATACTCGTTGTCACTGTACTGGTCGTTCTCGGCGATGCGGGCGATCTTTTCAAGCTCCTCAATGGAGAGGTTGCTGAATATTTCCACCCCTTGCAGGAAGAGGATTTTCTCGAGGGTTTCCGACATAGTGAGCTGTCGCCTCCGTCGGATATTCTATGCCACCCGGCGGCGGCGCTCAAGTGGTCATGAGTCGTTATTTGAGTATCGCTGGTGAATCTCCACCGCCCGCTGGGCTGCCCGGGCGGGAAAGGTGCTGTCCAGGCGGCCGGGGCACAAAAGCACCAGGGCGTCCTCGAAACAGAACAGAAGCTCTTCGTCCAGACCGAACACTGGCCCCTCAAACCGTTCGGCTTCGCAGCAGCGTTCCGGCAGAACCAGCATGGCGTAGCGGCCGCTGCGATTCATCTGGGAATCCACCCGTCGCGGTCCGTTCCAGGTGTACTGGGCGATCCACAGGGGGATCTCTCCGCCGTCACCGTCGGCAGTACTGCCTCGGGCTGCCAGGCTCAGATGGTGGGTGCCCCGCCTGGTCCCAAAGAGGGTCGGTTCCAGGAGAAGCCGGAGCTGCCGAAACTCCTCGCTGTCCCCTGAAACGGGGGTCCAGCCTCGGGCCTCCACCTCCCGGACCACCTCCTTGCGGCGCAGATGCCGCATCAGAATCAGATGGAGAACCCGGGAGATCATCACCACCGGCACCACGATAAAGAGGAGCAGCAGGACAACAGCAACAAGGGTATCTCCCAATGGTCACCCTCCGCCTGCGGGGGGAAAGATGGACAGCGCCTCCGCTGTGCCCACCGGGGTATCAACCCCCTGCAGGTGGGCGATGTTGACCCCGTCCAGCAGGACCATCGCCCCAACCCGGGCCGTTCCCGCCTCGTCGAAGATCTCCAGCCAGAACTCACTGCCCAGCGCCCTCTCGGCGTCGCGAAGGGCCTGCCCCACCGTGGTGGCAGGCGAGGCCTCAACAGACACGGAAGCCACCCTGAGCTTTAGCTTCAGGGTGGCAAAAAACTTGACCGTCATCGGCCGGGGCGACTGGGGCCCTAAAGCCCCAGGGCCTCCAGCTTCTGCTTCGGCATGGTGCCGTCAGCGTTCCAGCCGCGGATCTGGTAGTATTCCGGCAGCATCTCCGGCAGGCGGTGCAGCTTGCCCTTGTTGGGGCCGCGGTTGGCCGGCTCGGTGAAGAAGCGCTTGGGCAGGGTGTCCGTCTCCGGGCCGATACCGGCGAGGAGGTTGAAGTTCCGCTCCATGTTCCAGATGCGCTCGCCCACTTCCATCCACTCTTCGGAGGTGAGATCGAAGCCGGTGGCGGCGTTGATCATATCGCGATAGTCGTCCAGACCGAGGGCGAAGGAGGTGAACAGACACAGTCCGGAAGAGTCGATCACTGCAGTGAGGTTCTGGAAGATAAAGAGCCACTTCATCTTGCCCTCGATCGCCTGTGGATCCAGTTTCTCCGGGGCACCGAGGATCTCAGGGGAGATCAGGTAGCTGCGCACGTGGTCACCACCGCGGTTGCCGGTGGCGTAGGACATGCCCATTCCCTGGACGCCACGGGGGTCGTACGCCGGCAGTTCCTGCTTCTTGCAGGTCATGGAGAACTCGGGGCAGCCGTACTCAGTGGCCATGCGGAAGGATCCCTGGGCCATCTTGTCGCCGATTCCCTCGCGGTAGGCCATCTTCTTGAGGTAGAACGGCAGCGCTTCGCTGGTTCCAAAGGTGAGTTCCGGACCAAGCTCCAGCTCTTCCTTCTTGATGAACCCCTTCTCGTACATCTCCATCGCGCAGGCCAGGGTGACCCCGGCGGAGATGGTGTCCAGCCCCAGGTCGTTGCACAGGAAGTTGGCGTCGCAGATCACGTTCAGGTCGTGGAAGCCGAGCATCGGACCGAAGGCCCAGCCGGTTTCGTACTCGGGACCTTCACCGCGGCGGCCGTTGGGCAGTTCTACGTCCCGGGCGCAGGCGATGGGGCACATGTAGCAGCCACTGTTGCGCTTCAGGTAGCCCTTCTCGATGAGCGCCTCGCCGGACATGTGGGAGGTGCCATCGTACATCACGTCCTGAAAGTTCCGGGAGGGGTACATCCCGTTCTCGTTGATGATGTTATCCAGAACCTTGGTACCCAGTTTGGGAAGTCCCTCACCGGTGATCCCGTTTTCCTTGATCTTGGTGATCTTGCCCCGGACGATCTCGCGGAACGCGTCCTGATCCGGGATGGGAGACTTTTTGTCACCGTGAACCACAACGGCCTTGAGGTTCTTGCTGCCCATCACCGCCCCAACCCCGGTGCGACCGGCGGCGCGGTGCTTCTCGTTCATGATCGCGGCGAAGTACACCAGGTTCTCCCCGGCGGGACCGATGCAGCTGACCTTGGCCTTCTTCTCTCCGGATTCCTCGATGAGGATATCCGTTGTCTCGGGGACGCGTTTGCCCCAGACGTGAGCGGCGTCCTTGATCTGCACGTCGTCGCCCATCACCGAGAGGTACACCGGTTTGGGAGACTTGCCCTCGAAGATAATCATGTCGTATCCGGCTTTCTTGAGGAACGCGCCCCACTCGCCGCCGGAGTTACTCGAGGCGATTCCGCCGGTGAGGGGACCCTTGGTGACGACCATGTAGCGGCCGCCGGTGGGGGCGTTGGTGTTGGTCAGGGGACCGGTGGCGAAAATGAGCTTGTTTTCAGGGGAAAGGGGATCGACGGTGGGGTCGATCTCGTTCGTCAGCATGCGCGTCGCCAGACCGCGCCCGCCGACGTATTTTTTTGCCAGATCGAGAGGGGTGTTCTCTCGTTTAATCGTGCCTGCAGTCAGGTTGACCCGCAACATTGTACCCATGTACGCCATACCGAAACCTCCATACGTGGACCAGAGATGATCTCCTTTCCGAACGCGGGAGGCACCCGGGTTTCCCCGGAAACCCTTTCGGTCTGCTTGCGTGGAGGGTTACCGCAACGGGCACTGCCTCGGTAGCTGCACAGACTTCAGAGATTCGTTAATGAGAATTATTTCACGACAAAAGCGAGTCGTCAAGTTTTAATTTCAATAATTGCACCGTATCTGCCAGGGAAGCGGTGCAGTCCAGGGTGAGGGGGGTCACCGAGACGACCCGGTCCACCGCCACCGCGTAGATGTCGTCGCCGGGGTCAAGGGCCTGCGGGTCCACCTGAATCGCCGTGCGGGCCCGGGAGAGGGGGGCGGTCTGGCTGGGGTTCTCCATGACGGAGATGAAATAGGGCTGCCGGGAGAGGCGGGTGAAGCGCTCTTCCGTCCCCGGGGGACACGGGTCGGGCACGTCTATCTTGAGAACGTCGAAGGGGAGGGGCAGAGTGGCCGGGAGGACCTGCAGGAGGCGTTGCACCCACCGGCGGGTGACCCCGGCGGCGGCGTTCCAGTCAAGGTCGCCGTAATGGTAGTGGTAGTCCATGGGGGTCTGCCGGGAGACCGCCAGGGCGGGAACCCCCTGAGCGGCCGCCTGAAACGCCGCGCCCACCGTCCCGGAGATGGTGATGTTGTTACCCAGATTCTCACCGTAGTTGATCCCCGACACGAGCAGGTCCGGCAGGCGATGCGGGGTGAGCACCGCCAGGGCGTGGCGGACCGCCAGCGCCGGAGTGGCGGCGATGTGCCACCCCTGGACGCCTTCGGGCCAGCTGCGCTGGTCCGCACGGACGAAGGAGACCGAGCGGTCGCCATTCATGCTGCGGCCCTGGGCAGTCTGCTGGGTTGTCGGCGCGGCGATCACGACTTCTCCCAGATCAGCGAGGGCATCAACCAGTGCGTGAAGCCCCGGGGAGTCGATCCCGTCGTCGTTGGTGACCATGATGAGTGGTTGGGTGCTGTTCATATGGTGGGAGCTTATCCTGTCCTGCCAGGGAAGGTGAAGCGCGTCGATTACTCCCGGTAGATCATGCGGCGGGTCATGCCGCCGTCAACCACCACGTTCTGGCCGGTGATGAACCCCGCCTCAGGAGACAGGAGATACGCCACCATCGCGGCGATATCCTCGGGGCGGCCCACCCGCCCCACCGGGTGCTGCCGGTGGTCCTCTTCACTCAGAGGGGGGCCGTCGTCACGGACGTCGATCCAGCCGGGGCTCACCGCGTTGACCCGGATCTCCGGACCCAGACTCACCGCCAGCGCGTGGGTCAGCGCCACCAGCCCGCCTTTGCTGGCGGCGTAGGCTTCGCTGTGCCCCTCGGACTGCAGCGCCCTGGTGGAAGCGATGTTGACGATTGAACCGCGATGCGCCCGCAGCGCCGGCGCGGCCAGACGGGCCAGCAGAAACGGGGCGGTGAGGTTGGTCTGGATTACCCGGTGCCACTCCTCCACAGGCAGTTGTTCCGGCGGGACACCCGACGGAGAGGAGACTGCGGCGTTGTTGACTACCCCGTCCAGGCGGCCGAAGCGATCCAGAGTCTGCTGCAGGGCTTCACGAATTTGCCTCTCGTCGCTCACGTCCCCGGGTAGCGCCAGGTCAGCGGTGGAAGCGGCCAGAGCGGCAGCATCAATATCCACAATGACCACCCGATATCCCCGGTGCTGCAGGTATTTCGCGCACCCCCTCCCGATTCCCCGGGCGCCCCCGGTGACCAGCACAACCGGGGCATCCCGGGCACCCGGGGCTTCAGAGCTGTTTGTGGCCATGCCGTATCCTCCTTTGTCCTCCCCGATTGTAAACATTCTACCGGATTGGCGGTATCTTTGACGGCGAGACTATGAAACGACGCACCAACACAATCTTGTTCCTTGTCCTCGCTGCTGCGGCAGCGCTGCACGGGGAGGAACCGCAGTTCGCCTTCGATCCGGGACGGCCACCGACGGTAGCCCTCGTTCTCGCCGGCGGTGGAGCCCTGGGGTTCGCCCATGTGGGTGTGCTGGAACTGCTGGAAGAGCTGGAGATCCCCCTGGACATCGTGGTCGGGACCAGTATGGGAGCGATTGCCGGGGGGCTGTACACCATCGGGTACGGCGCCGCGGACCTGGCGGATATCGTCCTGGGAGTAGACTGGATCAGCCTGCTGGTGGAGCCTCCGGCGCGAGCCCGCACGTCCTTCCAGGAACACGCAGACCCGGTGGTGTATCTGGGCCAGGCCGATTTCCAGCGGGGCGGCAGCATTCTCACCCCCGGTTTTATCAGCGGCCATCGTGTCCTCAACCTGTTGCGCCTCCTGGCGGCGGACTTCACCGGTGAGATGGATTTTGACGAGCTTCCCAGGCGCTACCGTGCAGTGGCGGTGGACATCTCTGACGGGAGCGAGGTGATTCTCTCCTCGGGGTCGCTGGTTCAGGCAATGCGCGCGTCCATGGCGGTACCGGGCATCTTTGATCCGGTAGAGTTCGAAGGCAGACTGCTGGTGGATGGCGGGGTCGCCAACAATTTTCCGGTGGATGTCGCCCGGCAGATGGGGGCGGACGTGGTGATCGCGGTGAACCTGGAGCCACCTCTGCTGGACGGTGAGAGCATCTTCGGAATCACCGACATGCTCTCACAGACAGTGAACCTGGTGATCCGCAGCAATACCGGCAACAAGCGGGAGTTGGCGGACGTACTTATTGAGCCGAACCTGGACGGTCTCAACGCTGCCAGTTTTGGCTCCGGGGAGGTTCTGATACAGCGGGGTCGGGACGCCGCAGAGGGGGTGCGCCCGCAGCTGGAACGTCTGGCGGCGGCGCTGGGGGAGGTGCGGCCCCCAGCGGTGATGGCGGCGCATCCCTGGGCGCGGGAGGTGCAGTTGGATTCACTGATCATCCGCGGTGCCGACCGGTTCACGGAAGATCGGATTCGAACTGCCCTGCCCCTGGGCCCACCCATACGAATCGAGGCGATCCATAAAGCGCTGGACAATCTGACCAACGTTGCCGGATACGAGTCGGTTGGGTGGGAGCTCTACCGCTCTGTTGTCGATGACGGTAACGGGGACGACGCAATCGCGCTGGAGATCGACTTCGTACCGCGAACCGACCCGTTTCTCTATCTCCGCCTGGGGCTGAGTTACGAATCCCACTTCGGTCCCCTGGAAGAACAGGAGTTCACCGGCGCGCTGCAGGCCATCGCCAGCAACGTTGTCGGACCCGGCTCGGAACTCGCTGTGATGCAGCGGGTAGGTCGCAACCTCAGTACGAGGGTCAGCTTCACCCAGCCCCTGGGAACAGTTCTGGCGGCCCAGGTGATCCTGCGGCACGACCAGCTACTGACCACGTTGCATGAACTGGAAGATCCTGCGGAACAATATCTGATCGCCCACCCCTCGGCGGGTTTCGATCTGGCGCTGCAGTTGAACGCCGGGACTACCGTCCGGGCAGGGTATCACTTCGGGTGGGCGTCGTTGCGGCAGCGCTACGGGGGTACCGTCTCCCTGGAGCCATTTGACGGCGTTGTTGCCGGCGTTGAGGCAGCGATCGAGTCGGACTCGCTGAACCGTTTTCCCTTTCCTGATGCAGGATCCCACTGGAACGTCCGGTATCGCCTGGTTGACCCCGCGCTGGGCAGCGATCTGCGGTATCAGATTCTCGACGGATCGTACCGCCGTTACCTCGAGGTCGTCCCCCGACATGTCGTGGGGATGTACCTTCGGGGAGCGACATCATTCAATACGGAGTTGCCGCTGTGGGACAGCGTGTGGGTAGGTGGACGTCAGGACATGACCGGCTACTACCTGCGGGAGCTTCGGGCGCAGCAGCTGGCACTGGCGGCGCTGGAGTATCGCTGGCGAGTCGGGTTTCTCTCCAGTGTGCTGCGTGACCGGGTCTACCTCTCCCTTCGGGGCAGCGTCGCTTCGGTGGATGAAGAGGAGTTGCGCTGGGGTAGCGGCATCGGCGCAGGAGTTGCCACCCCCGTGGGTGGGGTACACGTCTCGCTGGCGCTGCGCGACGGATGGCAGGTGCGGGGGTTTGTGGCGCTGGGATTTCACTTCTGATCCGGGACTGAGCGACAGTTCGTGGCACCGAATGGCAACGTCGTGTAGAATGTCCACGGAGGCACATGGGAAGATGACTAGTGTTGTGATCGGCGCCGCCCTGATGGGTGCGGCCGTAGTGGGCGCGACGGTAGCCACGGCGGGGCTGCTGCTGGCGGGTTTTCGTCGTCGTGGTGAGAGTGCTGCTGGTGGGCGCCCCGCCGCAGCCGATCCCGGAAGGGGTGACCTCGCCCGAAAGCTGGGAGACTCAGCCCTGGCCAGCGAAGCGGCGGCGATCAAGCTGGGCACCCAGGTGGGAGAGACTCTGGCGGCGGCCACGGGGATAGCCGCACGAACCGGAGGGGTTACCAGGCAAGTCTCCGGCCTCTCGGATCAGGTCGTCGAGGGGGCTGCGGCGATGGAAGAGATTCACGCTGCCATCGAGAGCCTGGTCAGGCGCATCTCCCAGCAGGGGGTGACGATTCAGGAATCGGCCGACTCGGTGGAACGGATGGCCGGATCAATCCGCAACATGGCTGACGTAGCCGAAAAGCGCATCACCTCCACCAGAACACTGCGGGAAGTCACCACCCAGGGTGGCGCGGCAGTGACAACCTCCGAGGCGGTGATGAGCGAGGTCAGTGCCAGCCTTGCCGCGGTCCACGAGACGATCAGCGTTATCGACGATATTGCCGCGCGAACCAACCTGCTGGCCATGAACGCGGCCATCGAAGCAGCCCACGCAGGAAAAGCCGGTGCCGGCTTCGCCGTGGTGGCCACGGAGATTCGCTCCCTTGCCCGAATGACCACCGAGAACGCCGCCGGTATCACCTCCCGGCTGAAACAGCTCTCCAGTCGGATCGAGGTGGCCCACAACGCCAGCAGCGAGAGCAGCGCCGCCTTCACCCGGATGGAACGGGAGGTGGAGGAGGTCAGTTCCGCTTTTGAGGAGATCACCGGTTTCACCCGGGAGCTTTCCAGCGGAACCACCCGGATCGTCGAAGCCACCGGGTCGCTGCGGGATATCTCCAGCGAGATCGGCGGCAGCTCCGAAGAGATGCGCCTGGCGGCGCAGGACCTGAACGGGGTGATTTCCAGCGCCCGGGAAACAGCAACGGCAACGGTGCAGGCGATGAACGCCATATCCGGGGCGTCAACCGATGTGATCCAGGCGATCAGCCGGATCTCCCAGCTGAGCGTCGAGACCAACAGCGCGATCATGGAATTGTTGCAGCGCGTCGGGGAGGAGGGCGCGGATGAGACCGCCGGCAGCCGGCAGCGGCTGCGCATCGCCACCCTCATCTGCGAGCACATGAACTGGATCGGCAGGGCCCGACTGATGGTGGAACGCCGGGAAAGTCCGTCTTCGACGATGACCGACCCGGAACGGACCGAACTCGGCCTGTGGCTGATGACGGATGCCAAGACGGTGATTCCCGACGGTGAGACCTATCGACGCCTCAACGCAAAACATCGCACCCTGCACGAGACGCTGCAGGCTGTGCTGGACGCTCAGGAACGGTCGGCGATGAACCAGCGGGAAGAACACTTCGAGCAGCTCCTGGGGATCTCCCGGGAGATCGTGGAGATCCTTACCTCCCTGCAGACTGCGGATATGGTCACCTGGAGCGAGGACTACGCCGTCTCGGTGCAGGTGTTTGACCAGCATCACGAGAAGCTCTTTGCCCTGGTCGACAATCTCTATCAGGGTCTGCGGGCCGGTACCAACCAGGAGACGCTCAAGGAGCTCTTTGACGACCTGATCGATTACACCGGTTACCACTTTGGTGCCGAGGAGAAGGCCTTTGAGCACTTTCAGTACCCCGGGTGCGATGGTCAGAAGAAGCAGCACGCCGAGCTGGTTCGCCGGGTTCTGGAGTTGCGTGCCGACCTGGAAAACGGCAAGTCCATGGTTGCGGTGGAGGTGATGGAGATGCTCCGGGACTGGCTGGTAAAGCACATCAAGGGGTGCGACAAGTTGTACGCGGAGTTCTTTGCCGGTCGCGACGTCGCTGCGGTTTTGTCGTGACGGATGGTTGAGGAGCGTCCCCGGGTCAGCGTTGTTATTCCCAGTCTGAACGGGTCGCACCGTCTGCGGACTCTGGTGCCGGAGCTGCTTCTGGCGCTGCGGGGGTGCGGGCCGGTTGAGGTGGTGGTGGTTAACGACGGCAGCGACGCCGGGCACCGCCGGGAGCTGGACACGCTGGCTGAGCAGGAGGGGGGGCTCCCTGAAGGGGAGCGTGGTGATGACGGAACGCGTGGCGCTGGCGGAACGCGTGGCGCTGGCGACGGTGGGCGGCTCCCCGACGTGGGTGTGCGGGTGATCCATCTGCCGCAGCGACGCGGCCAGGTCCAGGCAACACTGACGGGAGTCTTCCTGGCCCGGGGGGACATGATCGTCACCATGGACGACGACGGTGCGCACCCCCCGGAGGTAGTTCCGCAGCTGCTGCGGCGGCTGGAAGAGACGGCTGCACCAGTGGATCTGGTGTACGCTGCGGCAACCCGGCGGCGCCCCGCCCTGCGTCGCCTCGGTACCACCCTGAACACGCGGCTCTTCCACCGCTGGTTGGGATTGCCCCGGGGAGTTCCAGTGGGCAGCTTTCGGGCGTTCACCGACGACCTTGCCCGCCGCGCCCTGGACGTGCCGGTAGCATACCCGTATCTCTCGGCGATGCTGCTGAGATGCCGACCCGGAGTGGCGGCAGTACAATTTGCCGCTCCGGGTGGGGACGACCCAGCAGGGCGCAGCGACGGGCTGGGTCGTAGCCGACACTCCCTGCAGGGGCTGGCGGGGGTGCTGGTGCAGCTGGTGGTGTTCTGGGGGCCCCTGCGCTGGCTGGGGGCGTTGCTCCGGAAAAAGCGCCGCTTCTCGCCGCTGGGCAACCGGGGAGGGACGGCGCTGATGGTGCTGGGCGGCGGCAGCAGCCAGATCGGGGTGTTGCGGCGCGCCCGGGAGCTGGGGTTTGAGGTGGTGCTGGCGGACCGGGATCCCCGGGCGCCGGGGCGGGTCCTGGCGGACCGCTTTGTTCGGGCGTCCACCTTCGACGTGAACGCGGTGACCCGGGGGGCCCGCCGCACCAGGGCAGGCGGCATTCTGGCGGCGGGGTCGGACCAGCCGGTATACACCGCCGCTTGCGCCGCCTACCGACTGGGCATCCCATCGGCCCTCACGCCGGAGCAGGCACGCCGGGTAACCCACAAGGGCGAGATGAAAACGATCTTCCGTCAGGCAGGCATTCCCACCGTTCCCTGGACGATCCTGGGGGCGGATCAGATGCGGTGGGACGCGGAAGGCCTCTCGTCACTGAAGTTGCCCTGGGTGGTGAAGCCGCTGGACAGTCAGGGGCAGCGGGGCATCCGCATCGTCACCAGCCGTGAGGAACTGGCCCGCCACCTTCCGGTGGCGCTCTCGTTCTCCCGGGACACCCGCATCCTGGTTGAACAGTTCTACCGATCCCGGGAGGTGACGGTGAGCGGCTGGGCCCGCCACGGGACAGCAGAGATCTGGACGATTACCGATCGAGTCACCTTCGACCCGCAGGACCTGGCCGACCGGGGCGGGTCTCTCGGAGTGTGCCTGGCCCACCGCTATCCCTCTGCTGCGGCGGCGCAGTACCCGGGCGGGGTGGAAGAGGTGACAGCAATAGCGCAGCAGATCACCGCGGCGTTCGGCCTCCACGAGGTTCCGATCTATTTTCAGATGCTCATCGGCGAGGAGGGTGTCCTGGTCAACGAGATCGCCTGCCGCCTCGGCGGCGCCTACGAGGACCTCTCAATACCGCTGGTGACCGGCGTCGATATCCTGTCGCAGCAGCTCCGCGGCTTTCTGCCCGAGGAGCTCCGGGACGCTCTGGTCCCGGCCGCCCCAACCGCCGAACCACCGGCGCGATACTTCGCCGTCCCCCTGATCTTCGCACGTCCCGGGGTTGTCCACCGGTTGGTTGGCGACGCGGAGCTGCGGACGCTGCCGGGGGTGGCGGAGTGCCGCTTTCTTCTGCCGGAAGGAACGCAGATCAGAGAGATGACCAACTCGACCCAACGGATCGCCTGCGCCGTGCTGCACGGGCCGGACCGACAATCCATCAACACGCTGGTGCATACCGTCTTCGATACCCTCAAAGTGGAGGACGCCACGGGGAGGAATCTGCTTATCGACAGCAGGGAAGAAACGGTGCTGCCCTTCGGGGTATGATCGCCGCATGCGAGTGGTGAAGACATTCCTGACGATCACCCTGGCCGCTTCTGCCCTGGTTGGTTGCGGCTCCCGGGAAGAAGCAAGCCAGCCACCGCCCCTGCGGGTGGCAGAGCAGCACGGCCTGGCGTACCTCCCCCTGGGAATCATGCAGGTGGAGGGGTACCTGGACGGTGTGGAGTGGGTGCGCACCGGCAACGCCACGGTGATCCGCGAGGCGATGCTGGCAGGCCGTCTGGATATCGGGTTCATGGGTATCCCGCCGTACCTGATTGGCCGGGATCGCGGTACCGGATGGGAGGCATTCACCGGCCTGTCCGAAGCACCCCTGGGGCTGGTGACCCTCCGGGAGGGATACCGGTCCCTGGCGGACCTCACCCCCACCGACCGCATCGCCCTGCCCCAGCCCGGCAGTATCCAGCACATCCTTCTGGCGATGGCAGCAGACCGTACCTTCGGTGATCCGCGCTATTTCGATGACCGCCTGGTGAGTATGGGTCACCCGGAAGGGTACAACGCCCTGCTGGCGCGGCGGGAGCTGGCGGCTCACTTCACCGCGCCACCGTATCTCTTCTCGGCGCTGCAGGAGGAAGGGGCGACGCTCCTGCTGCACGGCAACGAAGCGTTTGGCGACCGCTTTACCTTCATCATCGGTGTGGGGGCCCCGGGGTGGGGCGAGGATGACCGCAGCCGGGAGCAGCGGGAGCGATTTCTGGCGGCGCTGGACCGCGCCATCGAAGCTGCCCGCACCATTCAACAACCTTCGTCGGCGGAGGAAGCCAGCGAGGCGGACCGACTTCTGACGGCGCTGGCGCAATTCTATTCCCTTGACCGACAGACCCTGGAAGAGCAGCTGCGCCACCCCGGAACGGTGTACAGCCGGGATATCCGCGGGCT
>SKHA01000140.1 GCA_007117185.1 Spirochaeta sp.
GGAGCCCCCGAGTCGGGCCCCACCGCGACGATGCGGTCGTCTTCGATGCGCACCGTTCCGCATTCGTAGTACGGCGCGGTTACCCCGTCCTGGGCGATGGAGATAATCCGGGCGTTGGTAATTTTTATCGAGCTCATTCGCTTCTCTCCCTGTATCGCTCCCGGGCAACCACCCCCACGGAAACCAGCGCCAGCAGCAGAAAGAGCGCTGAGATGGGCCGGGTCACAAAGGGGGTGAAGGCGTTGGTTGTCATGAGAGCTATCCGTACGTTTTCTTCCAGCGTGGGTCCCAGGATGAGTCCCAGAATCGCCGGAGCGAGGGGAATACCCAGTCGGTTCAGGGCGTAGCCAACCACGCCGGAGCCGAGCATGATATAGACGTCTGACATGCGGTTGTTGTGCGCGAAGGCACCGATCACGCAAAAAACGATGACAATGGGGGCCAGGATACGCACCGGTACTGAGAGCACCTTCACGTAGAACCTCGTAAAGAGGAGCTGGCAGAGCAGCACCAGAACGTTGACCACCAGGAACGCCGCAAAGAGGCCGTAGGCGATGTCGGCGTGTCGGGAGATGAACAGCGGCCCCGGGGTGATGCCGTGGATCATCACCGCGCCCATCATGATGACGCTGATGGGGTTGCCCGGCAGCCCCAGCGCGAGCATGGGGATGAGGGTACCCCCTGCGGTGGCGCTGTTGGACGCCTCAGCGGCGATGATCCCCTCGGGTTCGCCGGTGCCGAAGCGGGCTCGCCGGGGGCTCATCCGCTTCACCTGATCGTAAGCCCAGATGTTTGAGATGCTCGCCCCCACCCCGGGGAGCGCGCCGATGAACAGCCCTCCCAGGGACGAGACGGTGAGCGCCCGGAGGTTGCCGGCGATGGTACGCAGACTCTCGCGGTTGGGGATCCGCAGGCGGTCCCCGGAGTACTGTTTCGGGGCGTGGTTCTTCTCAAGGTCGCTCATCAGCTGGGAGATCGCAAAGAGTCCGATCATCACCGGGATAAAGTGCAGGCCGCCGCGGAGGGTTCGCAACCCGAAAGTGAGCCGGGTGGCACCGAAGATCGGGTCGGACCCCACCGTTCCGGCGATGACGCCGAGGATGCCCGAGATGAACCCCTTTGGCACGCTCTTGCCGGAGAGGCTGGCGATCATCGTCATCCCCAGGATCACCAGTGAGGTGTACTCCCACGGCCCCAGGCGCGTTGCCAGGCGGGCGATTGAGGGGGCGCTGATCACCAGAGCGATCGCCCCGAATATCCCCCCGAAGAAGGACGCCCAGATACCGATACCCATCGCTTTTCCGGGAAAGCCCGCCCGGGCCATCGGAAAGCCGTCGAAGGTTGTGGCCACCGCCGAGGCGGTACCGGGGATGCCCAGCAGAGTGGAACCGATGAGCCCGCCGGACATCCCCCCGAGGTAGATCCCCGAGAGGGTGGCCAGACCGTCGATGGAGCTCATACCGTAGGTCAGCGGCAGCGCCAGGACGACGGCCATCCCGGTGGAGAGGCCGGGGATCGCCGCGAAGACGATTCCCCAGACCGATCCGAGGGTCATCAGGACCAGCGTCAGGGGCTGCAGTATGGCGCTGAAGCCGCCCATCAGGTTGGCGATCATCGAACACCTACCATATGCGCCCCCGAGGCAGAAAGTAGTTCAGCCAGACGTCGAAGACCAGATACACAACCCCGGCGGTCCCCACTGCCACCGCCGCGGCGCTGAGCACCCGCAGGGCAACCGAAGGAATCTCCAGCGCGGCGTACACCAGCACCCCCAGATAGATCACCGTGGCCGGGTAGAACCCCGCCACCGGTATCAGCGCGATAAAGACGATCGTTGCCAGGAGTACCGGCGCTGAGCGCGTGATGGAGCGCGCCACCGGGGGTGCAGTCTCGCCGGCGGGGGCCGCGGTCGCATCGGCGGGGGCCGCGCCGCCACCGGGCACCGCCGCACTCCCAAAGAGCGAGGTCACTGCCAGCAACCCGCCGAAGGCCAGCAGAACCCAGGCCACTGCGGTGGGATAGTCGGTAGAAGAGAGAACCGCCATACCAAAGCGTCGCGGCGGGGTTCGGGCCAGGTCCCACAGCGCGAGCCCCGCCAGCACCATGGTACCGCAACCGATCAGGCTGTCCCGGGAGAGGCGGCTTCTCTTCACCAACATCTTACTGACTCACCAGCTGTGCAAACCGGGAGATCCGCTGGTTTACCTCAACAAGATACGCCTCCGTCTCGGCGGTACTCATGAACTCCACGAAGATGGAGAACTCCGCCAGACGCTCCTGCAGTTCCGGGTTGGCGGCAACCCGCCCAAGGGCTCCCTCCAGAATATCCAGCCGATCCTGTGGTGTTCCTGCGGGAGCGGCAAAGCCACCCATCATCTCGTAGACGATCTCAAGCCCCTGTTCCTGCATCGTCGGGACGTCCGGCAGGTTGGGCAATCGGGAACCGAGGGTGTGAGTGAGGAGACGGAACTCCCCCGCCTCGAGGTACTCCGAGACTGCCGCAACGTAGGTCATCGCCGCATCGACGGTACCTGAGAGCAGCGCCGCGTTCCGGGCGGCGTCGCCCTGAGGCGCCACGAAGGAGAACTCCGCGCCGGTGAGGTTCTGGATTTCCACGGGGATCATGTGACTCTGGTTACCCGTTGTCATCGCCAGGGGAATCGTTCCGGGGTTGGCCCGGGCGTCCTCAACGAGGTCCAGTATCGTCTGCCAGGGGGCGTCGGCACGAACGGCGATGGCGATGGGCCACTTGGCCATCACCGAGATGGGTGCAAAATCGCTCAGCTGATAGTCACCGATACCGTTGTGCAGTCCATACCAGGTGGCGTCATCGATGGAGATGAGGGTGTAGCCGTCGGCCTGCGCCTGCAGCCCCTCTTCTGTACCCACCGTACCGCTGGCGCCGCTGGTGTTGCGGATCACCACCGGCTGGCCCAACTCATCCTCAAGATACTCGGCGATGATTCGCGCTCGAATATCAGAGACCCCTCCGGGATTCCAGGGAACAACGATAGTCAGCGCACGTGAGGGATATACCGTCTCGGCCTGTCCTGACGCGAAGATCACTCCTGCCATCGCGAGCATCAACGCCGTAGTGATTGTCATTTTCTTCAACTGCATTACCATGTCCTCCATATTTGAACATGTTGTCTGTTCCGCACCGTGACCACCCGTCACCGTGCCCGGTCGCCATCGCCCCGTGATCACCTCCTTTCGCTTCCGGGGACCGCTTCATTGGAACGCCGAAAAAGCGTTACTACTAACGCTTTTAGCAACCAGCGTGCCAAGATGCCAGAGATGTGCGTCGAAGTTGGTAAGATATTTCTTTATAAGCATTTATCTCTTGAACGTGACGCTGCGGCGGCCGCCGCCACCCCTCAAGAGAGCAGATAAATGCTACATATTCGTTGAATATCTAACAATATTCCTACGGAATTGTATGTTATTTGAATCATGGAGAGGGGAAGAACTCCCGAATCTGCTGCCACACCCCCTGCCCGGCCAGGGAAAACACCGTGTTATGCTCCGCCTGTTCAACAACGATCATCTCTTTTCGCCCGTGGTAGCCCTGGAAGAGCCGCTCACCCAGATCCACCGGGACCACCTCGTCCCGTCCGGCCAGAAGAACAAACAGCGGGCCGTGGTAGGAGCGCAGACGCTCCACGCTGTCGTAGCGGTCCTGGAGAATCAACCGCACCGGCAGCAGGGGAAAGTGCCGCGCCGCCACATCCTCAAGGCTGGTAAAGGGGGTGATAAACAGCAGACCCGCCACCTCGTCGGGAAAGCGCGCCGCCACCGCCGCGGCAACCCCCGTCCCCAGGGATTCCCCCAGCAGGTACACCGGCGACGCACCGGTTGCCAGAAGCTCCGTAAACCCCTGTGATGCCGCAGCAACGAGACTCTCCTCGGATGGTCGTCCGTCACGCACACCGAACCCGGGATACTCAAGGATATGGATGTGCCAGTGCTGGCCCAGGTGGGTGCGGTAGAACGTGCGATGCAGTGCGTGGCCGGCGTTGCCGTGGAGCACCAGTACCCGCGGCGTCTGCCGACCCTCCCCGGAAGCGTCCACCGGGCCCCGGGGCTCTCGCCACCCGAGAAACTCCCCGGAACGGGCGTACCAGGGGTCAACCCCCCGCTGCCCTGCCATCGCCTCGGCAGCGGGCATATCGATGCGAGCCGGGTAATAGATGAGCCGCCGCTGCAATGCGCACCCGCCGAGGGAGAACAGAATTACCAGCCCTGCCGCAGCGGCGGCGACATTCCTCGCTAATCCCACCCCCGAATCATACACAATCAAGGAGTATGCTCAAAGCTCCCCTGTGGTTTACCCCACTTCACTCCGGTCGTATAACGCGATGATATAAGGATGGTTTTCGTCGTACTCTGTCAGCGGCGCGGCGTTCTCTACCTGACCGATTGGACGTATGTTGGCGCCCACGGTTCCGGTGTAGGTGTCACCCAGATCCTGTCGACACTGCTCAGCAAGCTCAGTCAGCTGTGCCACAACCTCCGGGTAGTCCGCGTAGACGTTCTGGCTCTCGGAAATATCTGTACGCAGATTGTATAGTTCGTGCACGGCAATCACCGTCAACCACGGGAAAAGGGCAACGGACTGAAACACGACCCCCCGTTCCGGTCCGGGAGCCGTGACTACTTTTCCCGCCACCTCGACGGTTCCTTCCGTTGGTGGCGTCAATCCGGAGAGCAGATTCAGGACGATCGTCTTGCCGCACTGCCCGGGACCGACAAGCACGACAAACTCCTAACGCCCCCAAGTCTACTCGTTGACAGCGGTAATGGACGGTGAGATGAGCCGCGAAAAGGTGCAGGAAGCGTTAATACTTGCAGACCGCAAGTCCTTCCGCGAACGCTATCTCACGCCCGCGTTGAAAATGGGTCTGATAGAAATGACCGTACCGGCCAAACCCAACAGCCGCCAACAGAAATACCGCCTTACCGACAGAGGTCGTCA
>SKHA01000239.1 GCA_007117185.1 Spirochaeta sp.
GAGGAGGTTGTAGCGCAACCGAGCAGGACGGCGGCAACCGACAGAACGATCAATCCGGTTAGTATTCTGCGTTTCATAGACTCTCACTATAGGGTGCCTTTCGTGGGAATTCAACGACCTGTTGCGGTGTCTGTTCGTTGACAAAGGACCGGGGCAAACCTACACTGGGAAGTAACAGGGGGAAGCAGAAATGAACCAATACAGGACCCGGTCAACCGTCCTTGCAATCGCGATAATGCTGATCATTATAACCGGCTGTGCCACGCCAAGTCGCACCGTCCAGCGCACCGCCGCGGACGCCCAGATAGACCTGAGTGGCCGCTGGAACGACACGGACGCACGCCTGGTGGCCGAAGAGATGATCGACGACGTGATGGCTCGCCCGTGGCTGAGTCGCTTCACGCAGGCGCAGAATCGCGAGCCAGTGGTCATCGTTGGGGATGTGCGCAACCTCAGTTCGGAGCACATCGACACCACCCCGTTTATTCGCGATATGGAGCGCGAGTTGATCAACAGCGGTATGGTCCGCTTTGTCGCCGGGGAGGAAGCCCGTGCCCAGATCCGCCGGGAACGGATGGATCAACAGACTCAGGCAGATGAAGCAACAGTTGCTCGCCTGGGCGCCGAGACCGGTGCGGACTTCATGCTTCAGGGTTCGATCTCCAGCACCGTCGACGCGATTGACGGGATGCGCGCCGTAGCCTACCAGATCAACCTTGAGCTGATCAGCATTCAGACCAACGAGAAGGTCTGGATTGGCAACAAGGAGATCAAAAAACTGATCGAGCAGCGCCGAGCGCGCTGGTAAGGGGGGTAGTATGGACTCACGGACATTGCGGCGAACCATTGCCGTCGGCGCTCTGGGGGCCGTGCTGCTCCTTTCCGGGTGCGCCTCCACACGGAATACGCTCTTTGTGGAGATCGACGATGCCTCCCGGGCAGGTGACTTTCCCCGGGCGGTTGAGCTTACCGAAGAAAACCAGGACCGACTCTACGGCAATCGCGACGGTGTTCTCTTTTATCTCGATACGGGAATGCTGCACCATTACGCCGGAAACTTTCAGGTGAGTACCCAACGCCTTTCCGAAGCGGAACGCCTGATTGAGGAATACTTCACCAGGAGCGTTCGCCAGGCCGCTGCCAGTCTGCTTTTGAACGATAACCAGCTGGACTACGCCGGTGAGGATTTTGAGGATATTTACCTTAACGTCTTCAACGCCCTCAGCTTTATCTCCATGGGTAACCCCGAGGGGGCGTTTGTTGAGATCCGGCGGATCAGCAACAAGTTGAATCTGCTGGAAGACAAGTACCAGGGACTTGCCGCGGGGTATAACCAGTCTGACGAAAAGGATGGCGGGCCTGCGATTCAACCCGGTACCAGCCGATTCTACAACAGCGCCCTGGCCCGGTACCTCAGTCTGGTGATGTACCGCGCAGCGGGCAACTACGACGGCGTGCGCATCGACTGGCAGCAGATGCAGGAAGCGTTCAACCGCCAGTCAAACCTCTATACCTTTCCCATGCCCCTCACTGCCGAGGTAATGACGCCGCCGGCTGACGCACGACTCAGCGTCCTGGCTTTTACCGGTCGTTCTCCAATCAAGCTCGCTTCGACCCTGTGGATAACAACACAGGACAACCGGGTGACCATCGCCGTGGCCCAGGAGGATGAGCGCGCCGGGAGGGTGCTTCAGGGGTACGAGAGTTTCGCGTTTCCCGGAGTAGAAGCGGGGTACCGCTTCAAATTCGAACTGCCCCGGATGGTCCTGCGCGGTTCCGAGGTGACGGGGGTACGGGTTTTCGCGGACGGACGACTACTCGGCGAGCTGGGGATGCTGGAAGACATGCAGCAGATTGCCCTGGACACGTTCCAGATTCGAGAGCCCATCATTTTCCTGAAGACGGTCACCCGGACGATCATCAAGGGCGTTGCTGCGCAGCGGGCCGGTCGGGCGATGCAGGAAGCAGGGGCACAGTCGGGAAGTACGTTCGGTCTGGTAGCCGGGATTGTGGGGTCCATCGCTGCGGATGTTGCGGTTGATGCCAGCGAGCAGGCGGACCTGCGGATTTCCCGGTTCTTTCCGGCGTTCGCCCATGTTGGCGAGTGGGATCTGCCCGCAGGGCAATACGACATCCGGGTGGAGTACCACAGCCCCCGGGGTCTGCTCTTCACCGAGGAACTCGGTGAGGTGAGCGTTACCCCTGGGGAGCCCAATCTGGTGTCGTCGTTTTTCAATAATTGAGCCGCGAGACGAGGAAGGAAGACAAAAGAATGAATACAAAGATCGGTACAACAACGATGGTGAGATTCCTGGCCGGAGCCGCATTTCTGCTGGGCCTGGGGGTGCTTCTGGCGGGGTGCAGCAGCGGGCCCTCGCCGGCGGCCCGCACCGGAGGGGGGCGCAGCGATCTTCCCGAATGGTATCTGGACCCCGGTTCAGTCTATCCGGACAACACCTACCTGGCTTCCGTCGGTACCGGCGATACCCGCCGTGCGGCGGAGCAGCAGGCGATGGCGGGGCTCTCCCAGACATTTGAAGCCAACATCCAGGTGGACATGCGCACCCAGGAACGGTATCGGGACATCGTTACCGCTCAGGGCACATTCTCTGAGGCGGACGTCCAGCTGGCGCAGACCACCAACGTCCAGTCTGCCCAGACGTTGCTGAACATTCAGTTTGGTGAGGCCGCCGTTGATGAGAACGGACGGGTTCATGCGATCGCCTATATCGAGCGTCTGCCCACCGGCCGGGTCTACCAGGAACTGATCCAGAAGAACGGACGCCAGGTGGAGAGTTTTCTGCGGGAAGCGGACAACAGCAATGACGTGATTCGGGAGTACGCGTTTGTCAGCGCTGCCGGGATCATTGCCACCAATAACGAGGTACTGCGGAACCAGCTGATGATAATTGCCCCCGCTCTGGGACAGATGGTCAGCGTGCCCTACAATTACGATGCGCTGCTGCAGCGCCGTACCGACATCGCCTCGGGAATGCGGGTTGCGGTGTCCCTCACCGGTGATGATGGCGACCGAGTGGGCGGCGTGCTGCGTCAGGCTCTCAATCAGGAGCGTTTTCCCGTCTCTACGGATAATCCCGTTCTCACTGTTACCGGGCGGGTACAGATTGAGCCGATTGATCTGAATCCGGATTTCGAGTCGGTGCGATGGGTGTTGAATCTTAATATGGCTGGTCCGAATGGTTCCTCTCTGGTGAGCTTTGACGATCAGGGCCGTTCCTCGGCGGTCACCACCGAGTCGGCAATTGCGTTTGCCTACCGGGACATGCAGGAAGCGGTGGAGCGCAACTTCGTCGGAGCGATGCGTCGCTACTTCGACGGACTGGTTCTGGGTAACTAGCGCTGACAGAGTGAGACCTCCGGAGTCCGGAGGTCCGGTTCACCCAGCGGCGCGGGGGCGCCGCTGATCCAGGAAATCAATGAACAGATCGTAGATGATCGGATCGATCTTGAGTTGCTTCTGGATAAACTCTTCCCGGATCATGGTACACGCTTCTTCCTGGCTCAGGGGGCTGCGATACTTCCTGTTGGGGTCGGTGAGGGAATCAAAGACGTCTACTACTTCCAGCATCTTCGCGGGAAAGTACGCCAGAACCTGATAGTCCAGGACCGGTTCCATTGTATAGGCCATCACGTAGTCCTGCTCAGCCGCCGGGTTCGCACTCTTGTAGGACGCCAGAAACTCCCGAAAATAGCCGTAACCGTGGGGGTCGCCGTAGTACTCGTGATGGTAGCCGGTGATAAGGGCTGCTTCGCGGGGGTAGTTGGTTTTGTCCATTACCGCTTTGTACCCAAGCTTGACGTGACGCTCCACAGTATTGCGGTCGTACCCGGCGTCGCCCTCGTGATACTCGATGTCTTCCGCTTTGCCCACGTCGTGTACCAGAAACCCCGTGGCGAAGCGGGTCAGTTCGATCTCTGAAAGACCTTTCATCCCCCCGAGGAAGACATGTTCAAGGCTGACGTAGTCATCGTGGAGGTGCGAGAGGAGCTGACGGTAGTGATGTTTGTAGTCGCGTTTGAAGCGAATGCGGATCCGGTTTGCCACCCCTTTGGTGATCACCTGGCGGTTATAGAAGAGGAGAAACTCCAGCCCCATCAGAAAGACCCGGGTCATGTGCTGCACCACCGTCCCATTGGATTTCTGTACCAGTGCCTGGACCAGCTCGTCGTTGTAGATCTCCGAATCAACCAGACGGATCGAGGTTTTAACCATCCTGGTGGTCTCTTTGACCACCTCCTCGGTGTAGGCTCGTGCCTGATCGTCCCCAAGGCGCAATGCCTCCAGCAGGGTGGCGCGATTGATCATGGTGGTATCAGCCGTTGCGTCCACCACCGCCTTGGCGGCCTCGTCGGGGGTGGTCTCCGGCGAAAGGACACATTGGGCGAGGCGGGCGGTACGCTGCTGGATCCGAGGGGTTCGCTCCACCGCCGGAAGCTCCTCAATCTCCTCGTAGTCGTCCCCGAAGTTGGCGATATTCGCCGGCGCTGCCGGTTGCGGATCTGTCGGCGCTGCCGTCAGAGATGGTGGTTCCTCCGGTGGAGCCGCGGGGGATCCATCGCCCTCGGACCGTCTGGCCAGGTGGGACGCCTCCTTGGGGGCGCGGAGGGTGTTCACCAGATCCTGGAAGACCGCACGATCCAGGAAGTACTCCCAGCTGGAGGAATGCTCCCAGAATCGGGGGTTATTCTGGAAGAGCGCGCGGAACTGTACGTTCTTCACCTTCCCGGACTCGCGGTTGCGGCAGATAACGCTTTCCTGTTTCTTCAGGAGAAGATCCCTCGCCAGAGGATAGCGGGCGATAACCTGTTTCAGACTGACTACTTTTGCGCTGTGGGCCACAGCAGAAGATTAACTCAAAGTGAACCGGTTCACAAGAAGGCGCGTTGACTCATCAAAAATCTTACCCAAAGGAAACCGTGCCTCATCTAAA
>SKHA01000104.1 GCA_007117185.1 Spirochaeta sp.
GTGGTGGTCAAGCGCAGCGACGATCCAACCGATCGTATCCATCTGCTTATCGCCGATTTTGATGAGCTCCGCGGGCAATACCGGATCACCTGGGAGGGAGTCACCGCGGCGACGAATATCCGCTCGTTTTCAGTGATAACTGTGGATATGGTGGGCGACCATCAATTGGAAATCGTCGCTATGGGCACAGACAGCGCCGGCAACCAGACGATGAATATCTTCCGCCGGGCACCGGCGCAGGGTTTCGGTACGGGACTGCAGTTTCAGGAGATCTTCTCATCGTCCACCGACGGGTCGATTGAGATTGAAGAGCAGCGCCGCACCGACGCGTACCGGACGCTGCAAAGTACCGGCGAGAGTCATCTGGTTGTTGAGTACCGCCGCCGGGAGGACTCGTCCAACCCCCTTGATCTGGTGCGCACGGTGTATCGTTGGCAGAACCGCAACAACCGCTACGTCAGCGTTGAGGTGGAAGAGATCGAGGGAGAGCGGGTGGAACAGGCACAGTTGCGCGAACTCTACGATGCCACCGCCGAGACGATGCAGCGTTTTCTGCAGGGGCCGTGGTTTCGAACAACCGGCGAACAGATCGGCGATTCCCTGGAGATGGCTTTCTTTGACACCGGCATCCAGGAGATCAGTCTCTATCGCCACGATGCCCAGGAGCGGTACGAGTGGTTGAACTCCTACAAGACCCTTTACGAGGGCGGCCCGGGTCTGTGGATCAACGCCAGAAACGCGGTGCTCAGGACGGTCCGAAAACAGATATCCGTAACGGTGCTGGGACTGGACGCAATTCGGATTTCCGTAGAAGGGGCGGAGTATTGGAACGGCAGTTATCAGAGGATGTCTCCCGGAATCCAGCAGAGCGTTCTCAGGCGCTACGCAGTGGGCCGCCCCGACTTTTCCTTGCGGGGGGTGTTCCGGAATGAGAACAACCAGGAGATTCTCTTTGAGGAACCTGCGTTCCGCTTTCGGGCCGAGGGGTTTGACTGGAGCGGTGGGTTCCATCTCATGCAACTGGAAAGCCCCATTCTGGAACTGAACGTGGTGGAGGCAATTGATTCTTCCAGCCAGGAGAGAACCTTCAGCGTCCGATTCAGGGTGGATTACCAGGAACAACGCTCGGAGGACCGGATAGTTCGTCGTATTTTTCTTTCACCGGTGGTGCTCACCGTTGACGGAGTTCGTGATACCGGTGGAGAAAGCTACACCCTTGAACAGGTTGAAGAGTTCAGAATCGGGGGGTAGCCTCAGGAATCGCTGCCGGATCAGCGAAACACCCGAAATCCTTCCACACCGAGTTCTTTCAGGCGAATAACCAGTTGTTCCGCGTCGGCAGGATCGCTCTCGTCCACCGGGATGACCACCCGGTAGAACCTGCCCTGCTCCGTCTGCACCGGTGCAATCAGTGCCTGGAGTCCCATTTCTCTGAGGTCACTCACCATGTATTGCGCGTTCTCCTGGTCGCGAAAGCTGCCGGTCTGTATGCCGTTCAACGCAGTTGGTTGAGAAGGCGCGGTCTCCCGGGTCGGCGTCGGTGTTGTCGGCTCCGGTATTGTCGGCGC
This sequence comes from Spirochaeta sp., assembly GCA_007117185.1. Classification (GTDB taxonomy): domain Bacteria; phylum Spirochaetota; class Spirochaetia; order DSM-27196; family Alkalispirochaetaceae; genus Alkalispirochaeta. Next base: position 1,569 of record SKHA01000104.1, read on the forward strand.
GGATTCGGAACGAGCAGCATGGAAGAGGACCCGTCCGGGTCCCGGAAAGAAGGTCACCCCGGGGCTACCAGGACGCTCCGGTACCAGCAGCGCTGCCTCCGGAGAGCCCGGGAAGTGTTCCAGGAGATACTCCCGGGCATCGTTCCGATACTGATGATTCTCAAGTACCGTTGCAGTTTCCCATAGAAGGATCCACGCCTGCGGCGACGCTCCCGGTGTGGCCAGGCTTGCTGCGTGGGCAAGGGCACGGGTACTGTCGCCAGTCATCAAATACGCCCGGGCCCTCTGCATCGCCGCCTGGCGCTGCAGAGCAACCGACGGAGCGCGCTCAATCACCGTGGTCAACGCTTCGATCGCGCCGGCGCCGTCCCCTGTCTCCAGGCTCATCGCCGCGGCACGTGCCAGCATATCGTACCGGGCAGGTTCCAGACGCCAGGCCCGGCGGTACATCTCACCGGCCTCGCTGAAACGATTCCCCGTTTCCAGCGCCGTTCCGGCGATCTCGAAAAGCTCCAACGGCAAATCGCTCTCGTTGGCCTGGGCAAGTCGGGGCAAAGTCTTTTCCAGAAGGTCCAGGAGGTCTCTCAGGGTGGGCGCCTGGCGCGTTGCTGCCAGCAAAACAGCGGGAAAAGACCCGGCGTCACCTGCTTCGTCAAGGGTCGCAACAAGGGTAGCGAAATCCTGTTCAGAAAGCTCGTCAGCGAGGTTCTGTGCTGTGACGGTGGGGGGCAACAGAAACAGAAGGACTGCCCCCAGCTTGAGAACTCCAGAGGTCAATGTATCTCTGCCTTCTCCGCTTTTTCTGCCTTTTTTATCGCTTTCTCCTCTTTGGCTTCCTGCTTCTGTTGCTTCTTCAACTGTCGTACTTCCCGGCGGGATGGTTGCAGATCTCCTTTGTGGCGATGTTTCCGGGAGACGCTCTGCATGACCAACGGAATTGTCAGGATGACGCCAAAGAAAAACGCCGCAAAGAGACTCATAAAGACGGGTACCGCCTCAAAGGTGGTGAACCCGAGAGAGATGTCAGTAGTGTTTCCAAGGTTCAAGCCGATGAACGCAAGGACGATACCAAGTACAATCAAGTACATCAAAAGTTTCCACGGCATGATTCAGACTCCTTCTCTTATACAGTATATCACGCACACCCCGGGGTGTATCGCCGGATCAATGGCGAAAGCTTCGCTGCCCGGTAAAAACCATGGTGGCACCGTACTCGTTGCACCCCTGGATAACCTCGTGATCCCGCAGCGATCCGCCGGGCTGCAGAACAGCGGCGACTCCTTCGCGAAGACCAACCTCCACGCCGTCCCGGAATGGAAAGAACGCGTCAGAGACCATAACGCTGCCGGGCAACCCGCCCTTCTCCTCACCTGCAGCAGCGAGAAAGGGGGCCTGTTCCGCAGGGTCCTGAATCTCTTCGATTCCCCTGCCGGTGTTCTCCCGGGCAATCTGGTCCGCGCGTTTCCAGTACGCTTTGTCCCGGGCTATCCGTGCTACCCCGACCCGGTCCTGTTCTCCCGTACCGATCGCCACGGTCTGTTCATCCTTGACATAGATCACCGAATTGCTGGTGACACCGCTCTCCACAAGCCACCCGAAACGCATATCCCGTTTCTCTGCCTCTGTCGGGGCTCGGTCAATTCGATATTCTGTATCGCCGTGCGTTGCTGTCGCTGGAACCAGCGTATCCGGCGGCAGTTGCAGCGGTTGATATGACCATTGCGCTACAATGCCCCCGTCGATGAGGCTCTTGAACTCGACGAACCGCGTTCCCACATAGTTCTGCAGGTTGTCCATCCGGGCTATGCGCAGAACCCGCATGTTCTTTTTTCGGGAAAAGACCTTCAGCGCGCCCGGTGAGAACTCCGGAGCCACAACCACCTCCGCGTAATACCCGGCGATGAGCTCCGCGGTTTCAGGGTCCACTTCTCCGTTGAGGGCAATGACCCCGCCAAAAGCGGCGATCTGGTCCGCTTCCAGGGCCCGGCGATACGCATCGGCGAGAGATGTACCCAGGGCTACACCGCTGGGATTGTTGTGTTTAACGATGACGCAGGCAGGCTTTGCGGTGAAGTAGCGGAGAATGTTCAGGGCTGCGTCGGTGTCGGTGATGTTGATCTTGCCGGGATGCTTACCGCTCTGGAGCAACTCGGCGTCAGAAGCAAGACCGTTTCCCGGGGAGATCTGCTGAACATCACCCAGGACGAGATTGCCGTTGACAGGTCGATAGAGAACAGCGGGTTGATCAGGGTTTTCCCCGTAGCGCAATCCCTGCCGCTCTCCCTCAACCTCCCAGGTGACTTTGCGATACTGAAGTTTCTGCAAGGACGAACCGGAGCCGAAGGAGATCTCCATCTCATCGGGAAACGGGTCTTTCAATACAGTCTGATACATTGAACGGCTCATTGGGAGTTCTCCTTCAGGTAAAGTGATCTCAAGTCGGCGGCGTCTGCCCCGTGGGTCAGGGCTTCCGCAATTGACGTCTCATAGCGACCGGTGTAGCGAAACGCCTGCTGTGCACAGGCAAGGCGAAAAGCCAGGGTTGTCCGTCCCGTCTCGCGGTCCAGCTCTGCCAGGAGTTCCGGGTACTGTTGCGGCGTACAGAGGGTGGTGACCCGCAGGAAATTCTTGGCGGAAGCCCGAACCATGGTGGGACCGCCGATGTCGATGTGGGTGCGCAGATCCTCAAGGGTGACCCCGGTCCGGGCTGCGGTTGTCTCGAAGGGATAGAAATTGCACACCGTCAGATCAAAGGCGACAGCACCGGACCTGGTCAGGTCATTCTGATGGTCCTGGTTGTATTCTTCGCTGAGCAAACCCAGGTAGATGCGATAGTCCAGCGTCTTGACCAGCCCTCCCTGCATCTCAGGTTGCCTGGTATAGTCGGAGATGGAGATGACCTGTTCCTTCCTGGATCCTCCCGGAAACTGTTCTGCCATATCAAGCAACAGCGCGTAGGTCCCGCCGGTAGAATAGATACGGAGCTCAGGAACCCGTTTCCACAGCTCCGGAACAAGGTGGTCAAGGCCTTCCTTATCAGCTACGCTGATCAGTGCGTTCTTGAGGGTGATGCGGTCTGTTGCCTGGTTGACGCGGTTCAAATTCATGGTTTCTCCAGTGGGGGTCTGCCCCGTTCCACGTACGCGTAGGCGTCGTGGTTGTGAATACTTTCCTGGTTGGTCGCTTCCACACTGAACCATGGAAAGGAAAAGCGATCTTCCACGGCGATGGTGACGTTTCTCACCAGGTCCTCGACAAAGACGGGGTTGTCGTAGGCGCGCTCGGTGACGAACTTCTCATCCACCCGCTTCAGCAGCGAATACAGATCAGCGGAAGCGCAGGATTCAACCAGCTCGATGAGATCTTCCATCCAGAAGAAC
>SKHA01000343.1 GCA_007117185.1 Spirochaeta sp.
CCTGGTGTTCGGCTCAAACTCGCAGCTCCGGGCGATCGCGGAGGTCTACGCCCAGGACGACGCAAAGGAGAAGTTTGTCCACGACTTTGTCGCAGCCTGGAACACGGTAATGAACGCCGACCGGTTTGACCTGAGGGGCTGACCGGCCCCGGTTCGACTACCTGGCTACTCGGGCCGGCGGGCTGCCTCCTGCGCAGCCGCCGGCGCCCCCGCAGCCGCTGCCGCCGCCCCGGCGCCGACCAGCAGCAGCACCAGCTGTGCTCCCCCCAGCACCATCGCCGTTACCAGCGTGGGGGAGACCCCCCTCTCAACCAGCGCTCCGGAGAGCAACGGCCCGGCGGCAACCCCCAGGGAAAACACCGCGTAAAACACGCCAAACCCGGTACCGCGGTTGGATCTGTCGGTTCTGTCCACCACCGTGGCGCACATGGCGGGGAAGGCAAACCCGTACCCAACCCCGTACACCACCATGGCAAGCGCCATGAAGGGGATGGACTGCGCCAGCGAGAGCAGCCCCATGGAGACCATGAGAAAGATCATTCCCAGACGGATCACAACGGGGCGACCCCGGCGGTCCGAGAGGCCTGCCGTAGGGGCAACAAAGAACGCGATCGCCACCAGGGAGAATATGCTCAGGAGCATGCCCGAGCGGGCAGCGGAGAACCCCGCCGCCTCCACAGCCAGCGGGAGGGCGAAGGAGAGGGTGCCCATGGCCATCTGAACAAAGAACACCGCCACGTACACAAAGTGGAGCCGCCGGTCCCGGAGTACCGGACCCAGGCGGCGTGGTCGCAGGATCTCCGACTCATCCTCACGGGCAACCCGAAAACTCTCGGGCAACAGGAACACCACCAGCAGCGCCGTCACCCCCAGGAGCGCTCCAAGGGTAAGAAAGAGCGGTCGGGGGCCGAAAGTGCTCCGGAAGATCCCCCCGGCAGCAGGCCCGACCATCGCCGCCAGCGCCACCGCCGCACCGGCACGCCCCATCTGCCGCCCCGCCCGTGCCGGATTCGCGGCGTCACCGGAGTAAGCAAACGCCGCGGGGATCAGAATGGCCCCCCCCAGCCCATGGAGAACCCGCAGCCCCAGAAGCTGCTGCGGAGAGACCACCGCCGCGTACAGCGCCACCGCACCGCCGGCAACGACCATACCAAGAATGATCCCCGCCTTGCGGCCAAAGCGGTCTATCACCAGCCCGGCGCTCACGTTCCCCGCCATATTGGCGATGGAATACGTAGCCAGGACCAGCCCCACCATCCGCGCCCCCGCCCCCAGCGACCGCACAAACGTGGGCAGCACCGGAAGCTGAGCCATGGTGTCCAGAAAACTCACCACGATGACGAAGAAGGTGAAGACAGCCACCCCGCGGGTGCGCAGCTGAGCAGGGGGTACTGCAGGCGCCGCAATGGATTCGTTTCGAGTTATCATAGTGCGCAGTTCCGACGCATAACATACGAACGCGGCGGTCTCAGATCAAGGCAGTGCAAAGATGAAGTCACTGAAGAATGGAGACGCCCACCTGATCGATATGCTGCCGCAGGCGATCCATCAGTGCGGTCAGTGCGGGAAGAAATGTCGTCCGAATCGCGTTAGTGATTTCCAGAAACCGCTGTCGATCGTAGGTGTGGGCCGCCTCGTTCCGTCGATCCAGCATCTCCAACCACGCATCGCCCATACCAATCAATCCCACCTGAAAGGCCGTCTTGATGACCTCCCGAGGATAGGCAACAGAGAACCCCTGCAGCTCCAGGAAGTCCTTCAGCGTCTTCCAGGCCAACTCAAAGGTATACTCAAATCGCTGAACCATCCCCTCCGCTTCCAGATCCGAAAGACTCTGACGGCCCGCGGCATCCTGAAGCAGGCTGAAAGCACGCTCGAGATTCTCAAATCGCTGGTACCACCGCGTGTCCTTGGAGGCGTTCATTCTTCGTGAGTATAGTCAGCGCCTCCGGAAGTGGGAAGTCACGTCATTGGGTGAATGACCCTGGGCGCAGCTGCTATCGATCCAGAGGAAAGAACGTGTTCAGGCTGACCGTTTCGGACAGCCTGGTTCAGAGTCTCCTTGAACGAGCGATTCGTCCTGCGCATACGGTCTCACAGCAGCTGTTCCACGTCTGAATCCAGCGTTGCGGTCGCAGGTGATGGAGAAGTTACGCACTCAGATGATCATTGGCCGCCACATCCGACCGACCTTATTCAATATCAAATACAATTTTCAGACTTCGGTTTACTTTGGCCAACATGGACTTTGATATCATCGATACCTGTTCAGTAAGTGAACTTTTGTCAATTGTCATAATTTGTGAGAAATTTATGACCGAGGTCTTGTCGAGTTTCGATTCATTTTTCTCGATCAGAATGTTTGCCGCTGCGCTTCCCAAGCTTACATTTGAGGTAATTGCAGCACAGATTACTGTCGCGATAGCGCTTCGATTAAATGCATCCGCCTGAATTACCAGCACAGGTCTGTTTTTTCCCGGTTCAGATCCTCGGGGCGACGGAAGTCGTGCCCACCATATCTCTCCTCGAACCACTACCAATCTTCCCTGGAAATCAAATCGTAGTTTGCCTGGGCCATTTCTTCGTCAATATGCGAATCTATCTTGCGGTAAATTCCATTGAGATTTGCCGTAATAGCTTCCGGTTTATGCATTTGAATGAACTCTGAAAGGGCCAGGGTGTACAACTTGCTTCGAGACAAGCCAAGTTGCCGTGCGGTTTGCTCGGCCTCCTGGTACACATCGTCATTGATTGATATTGCGGTTTTCATACCCCCAAACAGTATAACCGATAGTATAATTTGTCAAATATTCCGGCACCACGAGATGGAAATGAGCGTTACTTCTGCTGGGATCAGGAGTCCATGGAGACTCCCGGGAGAGGGGCACTTTCACAGATTCTGCCATCCTCATCCGCAGTCAATTACACTCCAATACTACTGAAATATTTATTCCATTAGTAATGGCGTACTGACTCGGCGCGTTGTATGTCCTCGCCCGGTGAACGGTGGCACCCGAGAGCATCGGACAGCTTACGGGCCATTTTCAATCCGATGCTGCGCCGGTCCTGCTCCATCGCAACGATGTCAGGGTACTTGCTCCCCACGCGGCCGGAAAGCTCAACCACGGTCAAACCGGCGCGCTTCCGGGACACCCCGCACGGCCTGCGAGAGTTCGTCTTCCGGCGTGATTGCGAAGATACCCCCGGAGTGCGGGTACTGCTCCAGCTCCTCCGGGGTGGCACCGTGCGCGGCGGTGGTGACGTACAGGGTGCGCAGCCCTTCGCCACCGAACATACAGCTGGTCACCCGCGCCGAGGGTACCGACACCCGCGCCAGCACTGCACCGCTGTGCGGATCGAAACAGCTCACGCCGTGGCCGTCCCAGTGTGCCACCCACAGATTCCCTTCGCTGTCCATCGTCATTCCGTCGGGCCGCCCCAGCTCGGCGGGAATCGTTACCGCAGTACGACGGTCGCCGAGGGTACCGGAGGTCATATCCAGGGAGAACCGGTCCACGGTAAAACGCGGGGTATCGATGTAGTACAGGCACGTCCCGTCCAGGGCCCAGGCCATTCCGTTGGAGACGGTAACACCGGTGAGCACAGCCGTGGGCAGGGAGTCTCCCGTCTCGGGCAGGCGATCGAAGCGGTAGAGCGCTCCCACCGGCTGCTGCACACCCCGATCCATCGTACCAGCCCAGAAACGACCAGCGGGGTCGCACTTACCATCGTTGAAACGCACCGCATCGGAGACGGTCAACGCCCCTTCCAACTGGACCTCGCCGGTCTCCGGCTCCAGCATCCCGAAGCGCAATCCGGCACAGAAGAAGAGTCGGCCATCTCGGGTGGGGGTAAGACAGGACACGTCGGGAATACGTTTCACCACTTCGTCGCTACCGGAGCTGTCGCAGCGATGGACTTCACCGCGATCGATGTCCACCCACCAGAGTACTCCCCGGATACCGTCCCAGACCGGGCCTTCGCCCAGAGACGCACCCGCGTCCACCAGCAATTCAGCTTTCATCATATCTCCTGTTGCCATCTTACCAGGGATGTCGTCAGCCCGGCATCGTCCCAACCCGCAACGCCCGTAACCCCTTGAGGGGTTTTTCGGTAACCAGTTCCGTGGATTTCACCTACAGACCGGATCGACTACGCCACCAGGAGAGGCGATGCGGTTCCATGCGATATGACATCCACGCCCGCGTTTCCAGAACGATCAGATGTTCAAAGGCGGTACCGAAATACTCGGGGCTCGGTCGTTCGGGAAAGGATCGGCGCAGCGCGTTGACCACACCGATATCGAAGAACCACAGTTTTGGACGTGAGGTGGCTTTGCGCTTCTGCGTCTTGCGGAAGACCGGCAGGCGGAAGGCGAGGAGCGTGTTTTCAAGGATTTGTATCCAATGCTCTACGGTTTGAGCCGGTATTGCTGATTTGCATGTAAATCGGCAATACAATGGCGCATAAAGGACGTCTCGGTCCCGGTGTTCGGACATTCCGCCGGACTCTCGCGGAACGGGGAACACGCTCTGGAGGAGGAGAAGCAATGGACACACACGAAACCACATCACCGGCGGCACGTGCCGCCAGGCTCTTGAACGAAGCCGGCGGAAGTGAGGCCCTGCCGGTGCCCTTCCCACGCTCGTACTGGGTCGCCCCGGAGCTGCTTCTCGCCGGAGCGTATCCTGGTGATCTCGACGAAGAGAAATGCCTGGCGAAGATCCGCGGACTGGCGGAGCACGGAGTGCGGTCGATCTTCAACCTGATGGAAGAGGTGGAATACGGGCACAACGGCCTGCCCATCGCACCGTACGAGGCGGCGATAGAAATGCGCCGGTTTGCGATTCGCGACGTGAGCATACCGTCGGTCAGCCTGATGCAGGAGATCCTCGCCGGGATCGACGAGGAGCACGCTGCAGGCAGACCGGTATACGTTCACTGC
>SKHA01000193.1 GCA_007117185.1 Spirochaeta sp.
CTGGTGCCGCAGAAGCGCGCCGGTGTCGCCGGTGGCGCGTCCGGGGAGAGCCAGCGGGACCGCTACGCCCAGATCCTGCGGTTGCTCAGCCGCGACGAGGAGTATCACAAGCTCTTCTTTCAGGTGGTGCGGACGGTCTTTCCGGGGATCACCCGGCGAATTTCGTCGTTGAACCAGTCATTCAAGCTGGGGGTGCTGCTCCTGCGGGACGAACAGAACGGGATAAACGCCCCTGCCTACGTCAAGTTGACCACTCACCTGCTCCACGATGTAGTCAACGCCGGGTTGGGCGTCTCAATCAGTGCTACCTACAACGCCGCCGCCCAGGCGGTCCGGGCGGGGGTGGACCGTCTCATCGCTGACCGGCAGTGGTAGAGGGGGAACTCAGTCTCCGAACTGAACCTGCGGTACCGCCCTGGCACTGTCGGAGATCTCGAAGTATTCCCGCTGTTCCAGACCGAAACGCGAGGCAAACATCGAGGAGGGGAAGGTGCGGATACGGCTGTTGAAGCGCCGGACCGCGTCGTTGTAGCGCGTCCTCGCCACGGCGATACGGTTCTCCGTTCCCGCCAGCTCGTCCTGCAGGCGGAGAAAATTCTGGTTCGATTGCAGCTGGGGATAGTTCTCAACCACCACCAGAAGGCGCGACAACGCTCCCTGCAGTTCTTCGTACCCGGCAGCGGTCTCGCTCACCGAGCCCGCTCCGGCCAGACGCGCCCGGGCGTTGGCGATATCCGCGAAGACCTGCCGCTCCTGGGTGGCAAACCCCTGAACGGTGGCCACCAGGTTGGGGATGAGGTCGCTGCGCCGCTGCAGCTGGTTGTCGATCTCGGACCACGCCGCTTCTACCGTCTCGTCCATGGTGACCAGTGAGTTCCGCTGGGAGATCGTCCACCCCGCCAGAACCGCGATCACCGCCACCGCAATCAGTGTTTTCTTTGTCTTGTCCATCTGTATTGTCCCTTTCCTCAGAATCCCCGGGATGCCCCGCCGCCACCGAAACCACCTCCGCCGAAACCGCCGAATCCCCCGCCACCGCCGCGGAAGGAGCCGCCGCCGCGGAACGTTGTGGTACGGGTGTACCCCCGGTGGTGGGTACCAAATCCGCCGCCGTAAAAACCGCGGCGGAAGCTGCCGAAGAGCAGTGGCCAGAAGAAGAATCGGCCACCGCCAAAGAAGATAAAGACCAGGATAAAGACGATCATCGGCCCCAGATCGTCGCCGCCTTGCGATCGGGCCGCCGCTGTTGCCGTGGGAGCTGCCCGGGTGCCCAGGTCAGACAGGTCCTGGCCGTACTCCTCGCCGATAACCGAGGCTACCATCCGGGCTGCCTCCAGAAAGCCTTCACCGTAGCGTCCCGCCTGGAACGCGGGAATGATAGCCTGATCGATGATCGCTCCGGCGCGGCCGTCGGGCAGGGCGCCTTCAAGGCCGTACCCCACCTCAATGCGTACCTCCCGCTCCTCCAGAGCCAGCAGGAGGATCACTCCGGTGTCGGCGTCGCTGTCGCCCACGCCCCATTGTTCCGCCAGGGCGATACCCAGCTGTTCAATCGAGCCGAAACCATAGCGCCCGTATCCTTCCAGCGCGGCCACCGCGATCTGCGCCCCTGTCCGGCGCTCCACCTCCGCGGCGAGCTGCTCGATCCGCTGCCTGCTGGCGCTGTCGATCACGTTGACCGTGTCGACGACGTATCCGCTGCCCCGGGGGAGAGACTGGGCCTGCGCCACCATCGGTAACAGAGTCGCCGTGACGAGGAAACCGACCAGTGCAAGAACTTTCATTCCCCTCGGTCTCCCCGGAGAAAGTCTACCTTCTGAGCGAGCTCAGAGAGGCGGCGGTCCAGGTGATCGCTCAACTCCAGCGTATCAGCGCCGCGGTCATCCCGAAGCTTCAGCAGGGTGATGAAAGGGGTGGTGTCCAGGTCATACAGCCGTCCGACAGTGCGGATCATCTCTTCGGTTTCCCCGGGGATCTTTGACTCTCCCGCCAGCCGGATCAACCCGCGGAACACCGCCGCCAGCGGTCCGAACCACTCCAGCAGTTCCCGCCGCAGCGCCCGCCGTCTGCCCCGGGAGGCGAGGTTCATCTGCCGCAGCGCCACAAGAGTACCCCGGAGCTGGTGCTCCAGCTGGTGCCGCAGGTTGTGGTTCTGCAGGTCCAGTTCTCCGGTGGGGTCGGTGCCGGCGATGGTGCGGTGGGCGTCAACGATATCGGCGTACTCCATGGGGAAGACATCAGCGGAGGTGATGAACTCCCGTCTGGTAAGGATCAGCGGGGTGATCCGCTCCCGGGTGAGGAACCCTCGTGCAGAGGTCCCAAACTGACGGATCAGCTCCGGAGCCGGCTCGGTGAGGAGAATAAGCACGTTGATATCCGAGCTGCCCCGGCGCCAGGTGCCGCGGACATAGCTGCCGTACAGAGTGATCGAGTCCAGGGTTGTGGTAAAGATCGATTCCAGCCGCTCACGCAGGGCCTGATCGATTGATGTATCTTCTGTTGCCATGGCCATAAGATGAACACTTTTGGTGGCACGAGGCAAGGGGAACGGGTTATGCTCAGAAGATGAGCGAACTTGTGCACATTGTTCCCGGTGAGGAGATCGGCCGCGGTTTCATCGGCGGTGAAGACGAATACCGTATTCGCAACACTCAGGTACAGCCCCCCCCGGGTGGCTGGCGCTCCCTCACTTCCGACGAGGTGGAGCGGCTGGTAAAGAACAACAACTACGCCGAGAACTGGGATGATCTTCTGGTGTCGGACCCCTTCGACCCCCAGCAGATCCGCAACAACCGCTTCTACGGGCTGGTGCGGCTGGGGGCGGTGCGTGACGCCGTGGCGGAGTATCACGACTTGCGCCTCCCCACAGGGATCTCCGACAGCACCATCATCGCCAGCGATATCGGTGACGACATGGCCATTCACAACGTCTCTTACATGGCCCATTACATCGTGGGCAGCCGCTGCATCCTCTTCAACCTGGACGAGTTGCACGTCACCAACCACGCCAAGTTCGGCAACGGTATCGTCAAGGAGGGCGAGAGCGAGGACGTGCGCATCTGGCTGGACGTGATGAACGAGGGCGGCGACCGCCGGATCCTCCCCTTTGACGGGATGATCGCCGCAGACGCGTACCTTTGGGCGCGGTACCGGGATGACCGCGAGCTGATGCAGCGGCTCAAAGAGATCACCCAGCAGGTGGTGGACCCGCGCCGGGGGTACTACGGGACAATCGGCGAGGGGTCGGTGATCAAAAACTGCCGCATCCTCAAGGACGTCAAGGTTGGAGAGCGCTGTTACATCAAGGGCGCCAACAAGCTGAAGAACCTCACCGTCAACTCCTCTCCGGAGGAACCTACCCAGATCGGCGAGGGGGTGGAGCTGGTAAACGGGATCATCGGCTGCGGGTGCAAGGTGTTCTACGGGTGCAAAGCGGTGCGCTTCATCCTGGGGAACAACTCCAGCCTCAAGTACGGCGCCCGGCTGATCAACTCGTTCCTGGGAGACAACTCCACCATCTCCTGTTGCGAGGTGCTGAATAACCTCATCTTTCCTGCCCACGAGCAGCACCACAACAATTCCTTTCTCGTTGCCGCGGTGGTGAAGGGCCAGAGCAACATCGCTGCGGGAGCCACCATCGGCTCCAACCACAACAGCAGATCCAACGACAACGAGATCGAGGCGGGGCGTGGCTTCTGGCCGGGCCTCTCCTCCAGCTTCAAGCACAGCTGCCGCTTTGCCTCCTTTGTGCTGCTGGCCAAAGCTGACTATCCCGTGGAGATGGAGATTCCCTTTCCCTTCTCCCTGGTGGCCAACAACGTCCACCGGGATCGGCTGGAGATCGTCCCGGGATATTGGTGGGTGCACAATATGTATGCCCTGGAGCGCAACAGTTGGAAGTTCCTGGTTCGGGACAAGCGCATCCGGAAGCAGCAGAACCTGGAGTTCGACTATCTGGCGCCGGACTCGGTGGAGGAGATCTTCAACGCCCTGGCACTGCTGGAACCCTGGAAGGAAGAGACCGGGGAGGTGGTGATCTCCGGGGGAACTCTTGATCAGGGTGGGGTATTCGAGCGCTCCAACAGGGCGGTGGTGGTCCGCAACCCCGCCCGGGCGACAGCGGCGTACCGGGAGATGCTGGTGCACTACGCGATGACGGTGATGAACGCGTACGAGGGTGACCCGCCACCGGCGCCGCCGGATCGGGCGCTGCGGCGCTGGGTCAATCTTGGCGGGCAACTGATTATGGAGGATGATGTGGACCAGCTGCGCCGGGACATCCGCAAGGGAGTGCTGCCGGACTGGCAGTCGATTCACCGGCGTTACGACGAGCTTTGGGAGCACTATCAGGACCACAAGCGCCATCACGCCCGGCTGGCTCTGGCGGTGTGGGCCGGGGTGGACCCGGAGGACCTGACGGAGGATCACTGGAGGCAGGCAGTCGCCGAGGAGATCCGCATCCAGCAGCTCATCGCCGACCGCGTCCACGGCAGCCGGCAGAAGGACTTCCAGAACCGCTTCCGTCGCGCTACCTACCGCAACGACGAGGAGATGACCGCGGTGGTGGGGACGCTGGAAGACAGCGACTTCGTTCATCTGGCCCGGGAGCGCAGTGCCCGGGCGATAGCGCATCTCCAGTCCCTGTGATGTCCACCGAGGCCGCCAACGCCATCCAGCCTCTGACCCCGGAGCTGGAACTCTCTATCGAGCGCAACCCCCTGCTGAACATCGATACCTTTCTGATTCCCAGCCCCTACGTGAAGGACGCCCGGCTGGAGAAGGACCTTGAGCACAGTTTTGTCTGGCTGCAGGAAGGTGAGATTCTGGGGTATATCCTGGTCTACTCGGATCGGGAAGAGCAGACCTTTCTCATCTACAAACTGGTGACCAGCCCATTCGTCCGGGGTGGAGGTATCGGCAGCGCTCTGGCAGCACACATGGTACATTCCGTTGCTCCTGCGGCGCTCCTGTACCTGTACATCTGGGAGAAACAGGCGGACTCGCTGGAGTTCTTTCTGCGACGGGGCTTCCAGATGGGGGAAACCATCGTCTACCGGAATCTGGTGTTTTTTCATCTTTCCGGGAATGCCGGGGATGTGGTTGCGCGCCTCGGGAAGGGGCCGCAGCATGCTCTGCTCTCCCGGGAGGAGATCGGCCGCACCCGTCACGATGCACGCAAGACGATCCGTTTTCTCTCGCACATGGTGGACATGCTCTCCATCGACAACTGCGGCCGGATCATCGAGGACATCAATCGCGAGACGACGTCGCTGGTGAACATCCTCAACTCCTTCCGGGATTCCATGAGCCGGGTCCACGAGGTGAACATCACCGAGCTGATTCTGGAGCGGATCGTGCCCTACGTGGGCGGCTCCATGGTCAACTGCGAATTGCGGCTGAAACTGCAGAAGACCAGCATGGTCGTCCTGGGAAACTACGTCAGTTTCGGCCGCGCCTTCGTGAATATCGTTGCCAACTCCCTGGAGGCGATCAGCGCCTCAGGTCGTCCCGACGGGATCATGGAGATCAAGATCGCCGAGGAACAGGGAGTTCCCTACGTCCGTTTTCGTGACAACGGGGTGGGGATGACCACCGACCAGTTGGAGCGCGATGGTGAGGGCATTCCCCGGTTTGTTGGCAACTCCACCAAGATCCGCAAAGAAGGGGAGGGGTTGGGAACACTGCAAATCTTCAGCACCTTCGGGCCGGAAAACATCACCGTGGACGGGCGGCCAAACAGGGGGTGCACCTGGCGAATTTCCTTCCGGAAGCCCCTGGCCCACAGCGACCCCTGGTACGCCCGGCTGGAGCAGCGATTCCACGAGTTTTCCCGGTTGAACGAGGTTGGCCGGGACATCCTGCCCCCGGAGGCCCCGCCGCAGGAATGGATCGGGTACATCTGGCAGACCCGCAAGATCGAGATCTTCCTCTTTGATGTGATTCTGCATTTCAGCGCCCACCACAACATCCGCACCATCTTTCGCACCGTCTTCTCATTCCTGATGACGGATATCACCTGGGAGGTCCTCTCTGCGGAGGTGGAGAATCTGCGGGTGGACCGGGTGGTGATGAAAACATGGCTCCTGGACGCAGCGCGTATCCTGCGTGAGCGCTGGGAGTTTATCGGCGACCCGTCGTCGCCGGAGCTCTCCGGGGCGATGCTGAAAAGCTACGGGCAGGCTGTTGAGAATGTGATTATCTTTACCCTCAACCCCGTTACCGGACGCTTCTTTGCCACCGACCGCAAGCTGGCAGAACATCTGGACTTCGCACCGTATCTGCAAGCGCCGCGGGAGCAGCTGCTGCGGGGAGAGTTCATCGGCGACCTGAAGAATACTGATCGTCCTGTCTTTCTGGGGGTCTGGAGTGTCGACTCCGAAGCAGATCTGCTGAACAAGCTGAAGCTGGTTCAGGCTGGGGTACGGAAGCTGCTGCAGATTGGAATTGACCCGGAGAAGAAGCTGGCGCTGTACCAGACCACCACAGTGCGACACACCCGTGATCTGGACAGCGACGCTACCGCAACGCTCCGCTCCTTTGCGCTCCTGGACACCCCGGGGCTGCTGCGGTTCACCCGGGATGCCGACGACGAGCTGCAGGGCTACCTCTCAGGTCAGGACTGAGCGGCGCCGTAGATCCCGTCGATCATCACCTGGTTGCCCCGGGAAAACTCCAGGGTGCAGGGGTAGGGCTCATCGGTGAGGACACTTCGGTTGAACGCCTCAGCCTGAAGGACATACTGCCGTGTGCCGGCGAAACGCTCTATTCGCTCCGTCCCGTCAGCGCCGCGGACGCGAATCCGCTCGCCGTCGTAGAGGCCGGCGTTGAACGGCGCCTCCACGGCGATGAACCCGTCGGTGCCGTGGAAGTACATTTCCTGCCGAGGGCTCATGCGCATGGAACAGTAGAACTCCATGGCGAACCCGGGAAACCGGGCCTGTACCGACGCGGTGGCGTCGATCCCGTTCTCCCACTCGATTCGGGATGAGATCTCGGTGGGCTCCTCACCGGTGACAAAGCGGGTGGTCACGGCGGGATAGACCCCGATATCCCGGAGGGCACCCCCCCCGGCGTCAGCACGGTTGCGGATGTTATCTTTCTGGTCTCCGTTATTGAACGAGAACGCCCCCTGAACCATCTTGAGGGTACCGATCTCTCCGGACGCCAGGATCTCCCGGACCCGAAGCCACTGGGGGTGGTGAGTCACCATAAATGCCTCGGCAACCACCAGGCCGGAGCGGTCCCGGGCCGCGATCAGCTGGTCGATCTCCTCCGCCTTGAGGGCGATGGGCTTCTCGCACAGCACGTGTTTGCCTGCCTCTACCGCCCGGGTGGTCCACTCCACGTGCATGTGGTTGGGCAGCGGAATGTACACAGCATCCACGTTTGGATCCGCAAGCAGTTCTTCGTAGTGCCCATGGATGGTGAGCCCGGGATATTGCTCCAGCCAGTTAGCCGCTCCTTCAGGCGAGCGAGTGGCCAGGGCGGTGAAATGACCGTTTCGCGCCTCATGAAGGGCGGGACAAACGTGTTCTCTGGCGATCTTTGCCGCTCCAAGAACGCCCCAACGTACCGTATTATTCATAGAACGCCAGTATACCATGATCCGGTTATTGTTTCACCCGCCCGAAGCGGATTACTCTCCGGTGATGCAGGCGACAGAACGGGTGGTCTCCCGGGGTTCAGTGGTTATGCTTCTGATCACGGGAGCACATTTTTTTCATCATCAACTTACCGCGCTGGTGGTGCCGCTGCTGCCGTTCATGCGGGACGGGTTCAACCTCACCTACACTCAGGCGGGAGGGCTGGTCTCGGCGTTCTCCCTTTCCTACGGGATCGGTCAGCTTCCAGCAGGGTGGCTGGCGGATCGCATCGGGGCGCGCTACCTGTTGCTGGCGGGTATTTCCGGGGTGGCTCTGGCGGGACTTCTGGTTGGGGTCTCCGGTACCTACGGGCTGCTGGTGCTCAGTCTGATTCTGATGGGACTGATGGGGGGTGGATATCACCCTTCGGCAACGCCGATCATTTCCACTGCGGTGCCTCCGGCACAGCGGGGTCGGGCGATGGGGATGCACCTGGTGGGCGGTAGCGCCAGCCACCTGGTTGCACCGCTGCTGGGAGTAGCCATCGCCACCGCTTTGGGGTGGCGCGGATCGTTTCTCATTATCGGCGGGGTGGTGTTCTTCTTCGGGATCGCTGTATTCGTGCTCTTTCGTCGCCTCACCTTTGCCGGTGAGGAGGCGGTCGCCGGAGGTCAGGGTCTTTCGTCACCTCCGGCGCGGTCCGCTGTCCCGATCTGGCTGTTTGTCTCCATGACCTCGCTGGTGGCTGCCATCACCGCCTCCACCATCGCCTTCATACCCCTGTATCTGGTGGACCACATCGGACTGACCGAAGGAGCTGCCGCGATCGCCCTGGCGGTGTTCTTCTCCGCCGGACTCTGGGCGGCGCCGCTGGGCGGGATCATCGCCGACCGGATCGGGGCGCTGACGGTGTTCGGAGTTATCATTCTCGCCAGCGGCCCGCTGATCTTCCTGCTGGGAGCGGTTCACAGCGCCACGGTGGTGGTCGCGATACTGCTGTTATTGGGAATGACGCTCTTTGTGCGGATGACCGTCTCCGAGTCCTACCTTATCGGGGTGATTCCCCCTGCACGGCGCTCCACCGTTCTGGGGGTGTACTTCTTTGCCGGGATGGAAGGAAGCGGGATCGTGACCCCGCTGCTGGGAAACCTCATCGATCGCCTGGGGTTCCAGGCGGCTTTCGCCGTCTCGGGTGGGTTCACCCTGGCAGCTATCGTGGTGTTGGGGATCCTGGGTCTCGTTTTGCACCGCCGGGCGGCACCGGGCGGGGCTGTCCTGCCTCAGTAGCGGTAGCGAAACGCGATCTGCGGAACCAGCGTCACCTGCAGTTGATCCGCCAGATCGCCGTCGACTCCCCGCCAGAACATCCCGTAGAGCAGTTCGATGGGGATGGAGATGTGTTCGTAGAACACCAGCTCTATGCCCAGCCCCGCCCCGATGCCGAACACCGGGATGTAGTCACCGGTGGTATGGATCCCCGAGTCTTCATCATACTCCCGGGGAATCGACCCGCTGTGATTGACCCCCACCGTCCAGTACAACTGTCCCGCAACCCGCTCGTTGAAGTCCGATGCAAAGACACTGCGCTGCAACTGGAAGCCCAGGGAATAGTCCAGGACGTTGTCGAAGAGGAAAGCGTCTGCGGAGGGTGCGTTGTAGAGCGCTCCGGCGGCAATCTGGTAGCCCCACTCACCCCGCCATCGCTGGTAGGAGAGGCCGGTACCGGAGATCTCGCCCCCCTGAAATCCCAGGGCGTGAGGGTTACGGTCGCGGTTCAGGGTGCCGGATTGACCGGAAACCGAGGTGACGATGCCCACCGCCAGCAGGCCCGCCAGGAAAACTGAAACACGTCGTGTCATGGTTCCTCCAGGGCGGAATTATACCACTCTGGAGAAAAAACAACGGGTATTTCAGTTTCTCAGTTTCTCTCCCGCTTCCTGAAATGCCTGACCCAGCCGCGTCCAGGAATCATCCAGGCCTTTTTTGATGGAGGTCCAGGCTTCTCCACTGGAGGCCGAGAGTTCCCTCAACTTCCGCTCACCTTCGGCCACGTCCTTTTCCAGTTGGGCCATCTCCACGCGCATGTCTGCCTTGACGGTGGTTTTCATCGTTTCCAGCTCGGCTTTCCATTTCTGGAGCTGCGCTGCCATCTTCTGTCGGTACTCTTCTCTCTCATTCATGGTGTAAATTTAATACTTAGAACTCTATGGGTCAAATCGGTGTTGACAGATTTCTGTGCTTTACTTATTCTTCGGTCATGAACCGCTTCGCCCGCAACGGCGCTGCCAGTCTGCTGGGTCTCCTGCTCGCTCTACCGGTGAACTCCGCCGCAGAGGGATCGGGGTGGTGCCGTCAGGGTTAGTCTGACCGGGTACCAGCAGCAGGCAAGAGAGCCCGCTACCGATTTCCTTCGGTGGCGGGTTTTTTTTGGCCCTGTCTGTACCGGTGCCGCCTGCCGGGGCAGCGAGGGCCGGGCCCAGTGCCGGTGTGTACGAAGTGGAGAGCAACAACGAGGAGGAGAAGATGCCCAAATACACCCCGTTCAAGACCGTTGAACTGCCGGACAGAACCTGGCCGGACAAGGTCATCACCAGAGCACCCATCTGGTGCAGCGTGGATCTCCGGGACGGCAATCAGGCGCTGGCGGTGCCGATGAGCGTCAACGACAAGCTGGAAATGTTTGATCTTCTGGTCCAGATCGGATTCAAGGAGATCGAGGTCGGGTTTCCCTCGGCGTCTCAGATCGATTTCGATTTTGTCCGTCGCCTGGTTGAGGAAAAGCGAATACCCGACGATGTTTACATCCAGGTTTTGACCCAGTCCCGGGAGGCGCTGATCCGCCGGACGATGGAGAGCGTCCAGGGAGCCCCCAACGCGATCATTCACCTCTACAACTCAACCTCGCCGCTGCAGCGGAAGATCACCTTCAACCTTGGCAAGGAAGAGATCAAGCAGATCGCCGTGGATGGTACCCGCATGGTGAAGTCGCTGCTGCCGATGCTGGCCGGTACCAACGTCCGCTTTGAGTACTCTCCGGAGAGCTTCTCAGACACCGAGACGGAGTACGCCCTGGAGGTGTGCGAGGCGGTGATGGACGTGTGGGAACCGACGAAGGAGAAGAAGATCATCCTGAACCTGCCTGATACAGTTGAATGGGTGCCGGCGCACAAACATGCTGACCAGATCGAATGGTTCTGTCGCAACATGTCCCGCCGGGACCACGCGATCATCAGCATGCACACCCACAACGACCGCGGAACCGGGGTGGCGGCGTGCGAGATGGGGGTGATGGCCGGCGCGGACCGGGTGGAGGGGACCCTCTTCGGCAACGGCGAACGCACCGGTAACCTGGATATCGTCACGGTGGCGCTGAACCGCCTGGCCGACGGAATCGACCCGGAACTGGACCTGCGGGATGTGCCCCGCATCCGCAGGATATACGAACGATGCACCCGCATGACCGTTCCGCCGCGGCATCCCTACGCGGGAGAGCTGGTCTTCACCGCGTTCTCCGGTTCCCACCAGGACGCGATCAAGAAGGGGATGGACCGGCGGGACGACGCCACCGCACCGGACGCGCCCTGGGAAGTCCCGTACCTGCACATCGACCCCCGGGATATCGGCCGTACCTACGAATCGATTGTGCGCATCAACAGCCAGAGCGGTAAAGGTGGCGTCGCCTACGTGATGTCCCGGGATTACGGCTTCGAGATGCCCAAGTCCATGCACCCGGAGATGGGCGTACTGGTGAACCGCATCGCCGACGAGCTGGGTCGGGAGCTCACCACCAGCGAGATCTACGAGGCGTTCAACCGGGAGTTCCTCCAGGTGGATCAACCTCTGGAGGTGCGAAAGATCACCTTCGATTACATCGACGATGAGAACCGCAGCCTCAGCTGTAAGACCGTTGTTCGCTGCGACGGTACCGAGCACGTTCTCGGGGGGATCGGTAACGGGCCGATCAGCGCCTTCGCCCACGCACTGGAGACCCAGGGGTGGCGGGACTTTCGCCTCACCGATTTTCACGAGCACGCTGTGGGGCAGGGGGTCGACACCGAAGCGGTGGCGTACGTCCAGATCCAGTTGAATGAGAGCGGCAAGATGTTCTGGGGTGCCGGGGTAGACACCAACATCGACCGCGCAGGGACCAAAGCGCTGGTGAGCGCGTACAACCGGGCTCACCGATAGACTTCGGGGGCTACGCCGAGAGGGGTCCCGACTCCCAGCTGAGGAGGGCCCTTCGCAATGCTGCGATCGAGTCGAAGCAGGGGTGGTCGAACCTGGTAAAACGGTGGGCCGACTGGTGGCCGATGGTGAGGGTCACCGGCTGGACCTCCAGCGCGAGGGCCACTTCGATATCGTGATCCGTGTCCCCCACCAGGACCACCTGTTTCGGTGACAGGCCGGCGTCGGCCATGAGCTGTCGGCCCCGGTCTACCTTGCCCCGGGCCAGAAGATCCCCAAGGCCGTAGACGCCGCTGAGGAAGGGGGTCAGAGCGAGGGTATCCAGGGTCTGCTGAAGCTCCGGCTCCTGCATCGCCGAGAGGACGTACTGCTCCATCCCTGCCTGGTGGAGCTCTCTCATCAGCTCAGGGACGTGCTGGTGAGGGTCGCAGCGGTGTACGTTGGCAAAGTAGAACGAGTGGTACTCGTGGCTGAGAGCGGCAAAGTCTTCACGAGAGAAGTCAAACCCCAGCCCCTGGTAGTAGTCCTGAACGGGAAAGCCGAAGGCGTCCCGATACTGGTCTACCGTCACGGTGGTCATGGACCGCCGGTGCCGCAGCAGGTTGAGCCCCTCCACGCTCAGCTCCACGTCGCTGAGGATGGTGCCGTTGAAATCCCAGATGATCGCTTTTCTCATGTCCGGGGATACTCGCAAATATTTCGGCGGCGGTCAAATTGCCGCGGTTGGATCATCACCTCAAATCCGTTGACACCGAGGGTGGCGGCGGTCGAAAATGAGCGCACTGGAGAAATACTTATGACCAACCCTCTACGAAGCAGCACCAGCACCGCCGGACGGCGGATGGCCGGAGCACGCAGCCTCTGGCGCGCCAACGGCATGACCACCGAACAGTTCGGTAAGCCGATCATCGCGATCGTCAACTCCTTTACCCAGTTTGTCCCCGGACACGTCCATCTGCACGAGGTGGGTCAGCGGGTGAAGGCGCGGATCCAGGAGGCTGGGTTCTTCGCGGCGGAGTTCAACACCATCGCCATCGACGACGGGATCGCCATGGGACACGAGGGGATGCTCTACTCGCTGCCCTCCCGGGATCTGATCGCCGACAGCGTGGAGTATATGGTCAACGCCCACCGGGCGGACGCGATGATCTGCATCAGCAACTGCGACAAGATAACCCCGGGGATGCTGATGGCGGCGATGCGCCTGAACATCCCCACCATCTTCGTCTCCGGTGGGCCCATGGAAGCGGGCCGGGTAGGGGAAAAGCGGCTGGACCTGATCGACGCGATGATCATGGCCGGTGACCCCGAGGTCAGCGACGAAGAGATAGAGGCGGTGGAGCTGGCGGCGTGCCCCACCTGCGGGTCCTGCTCGGGGATGTTCACCGCCAACAGCATGAACTGCCTCAACGAGGCGCTGGGGCTGGCTTTGCCCGGTAACGGCACGGTGGTGGCGACCCACCGGGAGCGGACAGCCCTTTTTGATCGCGGCGCCGACCGCATCGTGGAGCTGGCCAGAGCGTATTACTTTCAGGGTGACGCCAGCGTTCTGCCCCGGGCTATTGCCTGCCGTGAGGCCTTCGCCAACGCGATGACCCTGGATATCGCTATGGGCGGTTCCACCAACACGGTGCTGCACATCCTGGCGATCGCCCGGGAGGCAGGGGTGGACTTCACCATGCGGGACATCGACGAGCTCTCCCGGCGCACCCCCAACCTGTGCAAGGTTGCCCCCTCCAGCAGCTACCACGTGGAGGACGTCAACCGCGCCGGGGGCATCCTGGGTATCATGGGCGAGCTGGACCGGATGAACCTCCTGGATACCTCGGTGATGCGCGCCGACGGCCTCACCCTGGCGCAGGCACTGGACCGCTACGACATCATGCGCGGCGCAGAGCCCCCCCGGATCTACGCCGCCGCTGCCGCCGGGTCGGCGCGCAACCTCACCATGGGTTCCCACGAGACCTGGGCGGCGGAGCTGGACCGGGACCGCGCTGGCGGGTGCATTCGCGACGCCGCCCACGCCTACAGCAGCGAAGGGGGGCTCTCGGTGCTCTTCGGCAACATCGCCGAGCGGGGGTGCATCGTCAAGACCGCCGGGGTGGACGAGAGCATCTTCACCTTCAGCGGCCCCGCCAGGGTCTTTCACTCCCAGGATATCGCCTGCGAGGGGATCCTGGCCGGTGAGGTGCAGGCGGGAGACGTGGTGGTGATCATCTACGAGGGGCCCCGTGGCGGCCCGGGGATGCAGGAGATGCTCTACCCCACCAGCTATATCAAGAGCATGAAGCTGGGCAAGGCGTGCGCGCTGATCACCGACGGGCGCTTTTCCGGGGGTACCTCCGGCCTTTCCATCGGCCACGTCTCACCGGAGGCGGCCTCCGGCGGGGCGATCGGGCTGGTCCGGGACGGGGACATCGTCGAGATAGACATCCGCCAGCGCACCCTGAACGTCCGCTTGAGCGAAGAGGAGCTGGCGGAGCGGCGGCGGCAGGAGGAGGCCCGGGGCGAGGCGGCGTTCACACCCCTGCGGGAGCGGGAGGTCAGCGACGCCCTGCGGCTGTACGCACGGTTTGCCTCCAGCGCCGA
This sequence comes from Spirochaeta sp., assembly GCA_007117185.1. Classification (GTDB taxonomy): domain Bacteria; phylum Spirochaetota; class Spirochaetia; order DSM-27196; family Alkalispirochaetaceae; genus Alkalispirochaeta. Next base: position 14,358 of record SKHA01000193.1, read on the forward strand.
CCTGGGAGCGGTGCGGCAACTGGACTGAGGGCTACCCCGGCAGGTACTCCCCGTTCCGGGCGATCACCCGGCCGCCGCGAATCACCACCGCCGGTGCGCTGTGGTCCCGCAGGACCTCCCTGATGGTGGCGTGGCGGTGGATCACCAGGTCTGCCGGCCCGCCGGGGCGCAGCCCGTACTGGTCCGCCTTCAGGTTCAACACCCGGGCGGCGTCTACCGTGATCATATCGTAGAGCCCCTCCATATCTTCGGCGGCGGTCATCCACAGCAGGTGCGCCGCCAGGAAGGCAACCTCCAGCATGTTGTTGCGCCCGAAGGGGTAGTAGGCGTCGGTTATGTCGTCCTGACCCAGGGCAACGGGCACCCCCGCCTCGCGGAGGTCCCTGACCCGGGCGTGGAGCGGGCCGGTGTGGGGGTCGCTGACCACGCCGACCCCCGCCCGCTTCAGCAGCCCCACCACCTTCCGGAAGTACGGCTCTGGGTACAGCGCCATTGCCCGGGCGTGCTGCGCCGTCACCCGGTGGTGCCACCCCCGCCGGTGGGTCTCAACCGCCAGCGTCTCCAGGGTGCGCAGCCCCGCGTCCCCGGCGTCGTCCACCAGCATGGACACATCCCGGTCAAACTCCCCGGCCAGATCCATCATCAGGCGGATGTGCTCGGTAGCATCGGCATCGGTCAGCTCGATCCACGGGATGCCCCCCACCACGTCGGCGCCCATCTCCAGGGCCTGCCGGATCAACTCGGCAGCTCCGGGGTCCCGAACCACCCCATCCTGGGGAAACGCCACCGCCTGCACCGTGACGGCGTGGCGGAACTCTTCCCGGCCCTCCATGACGGCGGCGATACCCTCCAACCCCGCAGTTGTGTCGGTGTCGGCGAAGGCGCGGATGTGGGAGACCCCGTTCGCCGCCGCCAGTTCAAGGGCCCGGCGAATCCCCGGAAGCAACTTTTCCCGTTGGTAGCCGCGCTTGACCGCCGCCGCCGCTTCGATGGCGGTCATGGCGCCGCCCATCCCCGGCGCGTGATACTGGGCGATGGCGGAATCCCCCAGTTGATCCAGGGTATAGACCTTGCAGAGGTGCAGGTGGCCGTTCACAAACGGCTCGGTAACCAGGGCGCCGTCGGCGTCGAGGGTCTCTGAGTCGCCCACCGCGGATGTCCCCGGTCCGCTCTGCTCCTCGATCTCTTCCACCCGACCATCGGCGAAGCGAATTGTATACGCACCGCTTCTTCCCCGGAGGGTGCAGTTGCGAACTACCACGTGGGCCCTACGTAGTCCGGGACAAAACTCATTTCGGTGTTGACTTTGGTCACCCCTTCGGTGGCGCCGGCCACGTCAGCGCAGCGCTGCTCCTCCCCGGGGGTGCTGACAATACCCCTGATCGTCACCTCACCGTTGTTGGCCCGGGCCGCGAAGAAACGCACCGGCACCCCCTCCTCGTAGAGGACCCGAGCGGTGACTGTCTGTTCCAGCTCCATGTCGCGGATCTTTTGCCGGTATTGCTCCGGTTCGCAACGGATCGCCGGCGACTCCATCAGCTGTCGCGCCAGGTCTGCTATCATCGGTGGGGTAAGGTCGGCGGTGTTGATCGTGACGTCGTACACCTCCGGGGAGTTCCAGTCCAGCTCAAAAAAGTAGCGGTAGAATCCGGTACGATCCTGGTCGCTGTGGTGCATGATCCGATCGGCGTGCTGCCGGTCGCACCCCAGCTCGGCCATGATGCGGCGCAGGCGCACCTCTTCCGGTGCCACCAGGCGCAGATGCAGCACCCCGGGAACGTCCCGGAGGATCACCGACGCGCCACGCCCAACCAGTACTGCCGACCCCTCGCTGACCACCGAGATGATCGCCGAGCGCAGAAAATGAAGGTATCTGCTGCGGTCGATAGAGAGTGACCTCCAGAACGACGGTTTCCTTTCGTCAAACTCCTGGATCATTTCCGCCGGGATCCCGCTGCGGGAGATAAGCTCCTCCAGTGCGCGCTGGTCAGACCGCGGCAGGCCGTCCCGTTCCTCCAGAATCTGTGCGACCGAATCGCCAAGACTTCCGATCTGCCGGGAAATGGTAATGACTGCCATAATATTCCTCCCTCATACTTTTATGATAACGTTCTTCCTGCAGCGATGCAAAAGCTGAGACCTGAAGGAGTGCAAATGCGGGATAACGATGACGAGATAACCAGACTCATTCTGGCGGCCAAGGAGAAGGCATACGCCGAGACCGACGCCGAGCCGGAGCCGGATCTGACCAGCGCTGTGGAGTGGCCGGTGGAATGCACCGTTGGACCCGGTCTGGAGGGGGCGATCGCCTGCGAGACCAGGGTGGGGTATGTCAACGGCAGCAAGGGGTGGCTCATCTATCGCGGCTACGACATCTTCGACCTCTGTGCGTGGTCCTCTTACGAAGAGACGTCGTTTCTGCTTCTGCATGGTCGTCTGCCCACCGAGGCGGAGCTGGACCTGTTTACCCGTACCCTGCGGCGGCGGATGCGCGTCCCCAAGACACAGCGCCTGTTGATGAGTTTCCCCGTGGAGGAGATGAGTC
>SKHA01000334.1 GCA_007117185.1 Spirochaeta sp.
ATGGAGCCGTCCAGGATGCCCCGGCTGGCCGCTGCCACGGCGTCTTTTACTGCCTGGGGAACAACGGAGTCGAATCCGTGGAAGGGAGCGAGGCCGGTAGCGTCTTCGGCAAGGCCGTAGCTGACAGTGCCATTCTGGAAGTTGCCGTCCACAACGCTGCGCAGGACCACCTCGACGGACTCAGGGATCTTCTTGATCGCGCTGGTCAGAACGGTGTCGGGAGCAACGTGGTTCTGGTCGATGTCAACACCGATCGCCAGGATTCCCGATTCACGAGCCGCCTGGATAACGCCGAGACCGGTAAGACCGGCTGCCTGGAAGATGATGTCCGCGCCCTGCTCGATCATCGCCAGCGCCGCTTCGCGTCCTTTTGCCTGGTCAACAAAGTCACCGGCGGTTACCGAGAGGATCGTCGCCTCGGGGTTGACCGACTTGACGCCCTGAATGTAGCCCACCTCGAATCGTTCAACCGGGGGAATGAACATGCCCAGAACCACACCAACCACGTTGGCGTCGGGGTTGAGCCGGGGGGAGGCGCTGGCGTACTGCCGGGTCATGAGACCGGCAACCACACCGGCGAGGTATCCGCTCTGCTCTTCCCGGTACACGATTCCCTGGAAGTTGGGCAGGCTGTCGTCGCCCCCGATATCGATACCACCGAAGTAGGTATCCGGGTGCATCCGCGCCGCTTCCTTGACCGCTTCTTCCATGAGGAAGCCCACGGCAAAGACGATTTCGGCACCGTCTTCGGCGAGGCCGCTCAGGTTGGGAATGTAGTCGGTCTGCTGGTTGCTCTCAACAACACGGGCTTCAAAACCCATGGGTGCGCCCAGAAGCAGCCCCTGATACGCGCCGTCGTTGAAGCTCTGGTCTCCCAGACCACCAACGTCGGTTGCCATCGCGGCGATGCGTGCCTGCGGGCCCGCTTCCTGGCGTCCACCTGCGACGACAAGCGACGAGGCCACCAGGAGAACGACAACTGCAATAATGATTTTCTTCATGTGATCCCTCCTTTTGGGATATACTTAGATATTCTCAGTATACACAGACCCCCCTGAGGGCACAATGGAAAGAACAGTTAATCCTCGTTGCGTTCGATCATAAAATCCCGGCCCACCGCCTTGGGAGGGCGGCTGCGACGCACCAGCCCGGCCACGGCAACCACGGTGACCAGATACGGGAAGATGATGAACAGCTCCTCCGGGACGTTCAGTACCCGCAGGACCTGAAACCGCACCTGCAGGGCGTCGGCAAAGCCGAAGAAGAGCGCCGCCAGAAACGCCCCCACAGGGTGCCACCCCCCTGAAATCATCGCCGCCAGGGCGATAAACCCCTTGCCCGCGGACATCCCCTCGGTGAAGCTCACGTTGGCCTCGATGGAGAGGTACGCTCCAGCCATCCCGCTGAGCAGACCGCTCACCAGAACGCCAAGATACCGTGTGCGGTAGACCGAGACCCCGATCGTCTCCAGCGCCAGGGGGTGTTCACCGGCGGCCCGCACGTGCAGCCCCGTCTTGGTACGAAAGAGAAACCACGTGAGCACCGCGATGAGGATGAAGCTCAAGTACACGATGGGCGTCTGGTTGAAGAGGGCTCGCCCGATGACAGGAATCCGGGAGAGCCCGGGTATGGCCCAGCGATACGCTCCCAGTCCCTGGGGCACCGCCGGGGTTGTTCCGGGGTGTCCGATGATGATCACCATGAGAAAGCGGGTGATACCGAAGGCCAGGACGTTCAGAACCGCCCCGCTCACCACATGATCCAGGTGGAGGGTTACCGTGGCGAAGGCATGAAGGAGACTGTAGATCCCGCCGAAGAGGACTCCCGCCAGCAGCCCCAGCCAGGGGTTCCCCGTGGAGAGGGTAATCACCGCGGCGAAGAACGCCCCAACGATCATGATCCCTTCCATGGCGATATTGACGATCCCCGAGCGCTCGCAGATGGTGGCACCGATTGCCGCCAGGGTGATCGGTGTGGAAAGACGGATGGTCGCGGCCAGCAGGTTGGTGATGAACTCGATATTGAACATCCCTCAGCCCTCCCCTCGAACTTTGTCGGCGTCGGCGTCGGCGTCGACTCCGGCCTGAACGGCGTTGGCAGCCTGGAGCGCCTTCCGGCGCCTGCGGTTGCCCCAGGCCACGTAGATATACTTGGCCACGATGAGAAAGAGGATGATCCCCTTGACGATCTCCACAATCGCTCCGGGGGTCTGGGTGGTGCGGGACATGAACTGCCCCCCGGCATCCAGGGTTCCCCACAGAAGGCCGGTGAAGACAACAGCGATGGGATTGCCTCCTGCCAGAAGCGCCACGGAGATCCCGTTCCAGCCGTACCCTGCCTGGAGGTTCTCAAAGAGGCGGTGGTCCAGACCGTTTACCTGGTTGAACCCCGCCAGCGCCGCCAGGAATCCGGCGATGAGCAGCGCCCGGAAGATGTTCCGCCCCACCGAGATTCCCTGCGCCCGGGCAGCTTCCTTGTTCTCCCCAACCGCCCGGATCTCGAACCCCATGCTGGTGTGGTAGAGAATATAGTGCACCACCAGCGCCACCGCGATGGCGATGAGGATACCGGTGTGCAGCCGGGCATTGGCCTCCGGCAGGAACATACGGAACCGCGGCAGTTGAGCACTCTCCAGGATGCGGGTGGTCACGTAGGGGTGGGTGCTGTTGGCGGGATCACCGCCGAAGGCGCGGATGAAGATCGGTGAGAGATACCGCGCCACGTGGGCGAGCATCATCGTGGTGATCACCTCGTGGGCGCCGGTCTTCATCTTGAGGTACGCCGGAACCACGTTCCACAGCGCCCCGGCGATACCGGAAGCGATAAATATCAGGGGGATCGCGATGATCCCCGGCAGGGCCAGGTGAATACTCAACCCGGCGGCCATCATCGCGCCCAGGTAGTACTGCCCCTCCGCGCCGATGTTGAACAGCCCCGCCTTGAAGGCGAATGCCACCGAGAGGGCGGTGAAGATGAGAGGAGCGGCGTTCAGCACGGAGATGTGCCAGTTTCTCACCAGGCCACCAAAGAAGAGCGCACGATAGGCTACCACCGGGTTGTACCCGGTGATGAGCATAAGCAGCCCCCCTACCAGAATCGCCACGGTGATCCCGAACAACGGGACGATCATCTTTCGCAGACTCCCACGGATCAGATCCGTTAACGCCTGCCTGCCCTGGAGGATATCCAGTCGCCACAGGTACGCGGCAACTGCGGCAATGATCAACAGACCGCCCCAGAAATAGCTGGCCAGGTAGAGAATCGCACCCACCGCGCCCAGAACGATTCCCGCCACAAGAAGAATTACCGGAATCATGCTGAGTGCTCCTTTCCACGCTCTCCGCCGGTCATATAGAGCCCCACTTCGCGCTCGTTGGTCTGATCGGTGATCAGCTCGCGGACGATACGTCCCTCGAAGAGTACCAGAATGCGGTCAGCCAGGGTGAAGATCTCTTCCAGCTCCATGGAGATGAGCAGAATGCCCACATCCTTGTCACGCATCGCCAGGATTTCCGAATGAATATACTCGATCGCCCCCACATCCAGCCCCCGGGTGGGCTGACTCACCAGCAGGAAGGTGGGCTTGCGGGTGAACTCCCGGGCCAGAATCACCTTCTGCTGGTTGCCCCCTGAGAGCTGCACCGCTGTGGCCCGGGGCCCGGAGGTACGGATATCGAATCGGGAGATCAGCTCCCGGGCGTTCTCGTCCATCCCGGAGTAGTCCAGGCGGCCACCGTGAGCGTTGGGAGAACGGTCGTGATACCCCAGAGCGATGTTCTCGGCGACGGTGAAGGGGAGCACAAGACCGTGGCGGTGACGATCCGCCGGTACGTAGCCCATGCTGCGGTGGATACGCTCTTTGGTGGAGACCCGGGCGATATCCTCGCCCAGATGTGAGATTACCCCGGCGCGTACCGGCCGCAGCCCCATAATCGCCTCGGCCAGCTCCTCCTGGCCGTTACCGTCCACCCCGGCTATGCCCACCACCTCGCCGGGGCGCACCTGCAGGGAGAGGCCGTTCACCGCCGGGATGCCGCGGTCGTCCTCCACCTCCAGGTCCTCGATCTGGAACACCGGATCAGTCTGTACCTCGTGGGGCTCCCGCTTCACCGTGAGGACCACGCTGCGCCCGACCATCAGGTTGGCCAGCTCCTCTTTGGTCACTCCTGCGGTGGAGCGCTCCCCTTCGACGCGACCACGACGGAGGATGTAGACCCGGTCGGCGATGGCCCGCACCTCCTCCAGCTTGTGGGTGATGATGATGATACTGACGCCGTTGTCCCGAAGACCGCGGATAACCCGGAAGAACTCTTCCACCTCCTGGGGGGTGAGAACCGCCGTCGGCTCGTCCAGGATAAGGATGCGGGCGTTGCGGTACAGCGCCTTGAGAATCTCCACCCGCTGCTGCAGCCCCACCGAGAGGTTTTCGATGGGGGCGTCCGGGTCGATCTTGAGGCCGTAGCGCTGGCTGAGCTCCCGCACTTCACGACGGGCGGTGGCGTAGTCGATACTGGGACCCCGACCCGGCTCGGACCCGAGGATGATGTTCTCGGTGACGGTGAGGGGATCAAGGAGCATAAAGTGCTGGTGCACCATCCCCAACCCCTGGTCGATGGCGTCCCGGGGGGAGGAAAACTCCACCGGCTTGCCGTGGAGGAAGATCTGCCCCGAGGTGGGCTTGTACAACCCGTAGAGCACGTTCATCAGGGTGCTCTTGCCGGCGCCGTTCTCTCCCAGAAGGCAGAGAATCTCACCCTTGTGCAGGGTGATGTTGATATCGTCGTTGGCCAGAACCTTGGGGAACTGTTTGACGATGTGCCTCGTTTCCAGGATCACCTCTGCCATGGCGGTACCTCCGCAGTGATACTACTAAATCACGGCGGGGTCCACCAAGGGGGGGGGC
>SKHA01000165.1 GCA_007117185.1 Spirochaeta sp.
CACCCAGTATATCCGGGACTGTCTGCCGAACTGGGTCGCCACGTCGCTGCCGAAGGTACCATCAGAGATCGCCCGGGTCACAATCAGACCGGTGGCAGTACTGATGAGGAGCGCTGGAAACTGGGAGACCAGACCGTCACCAACGGTAAGGGAGACGTAGGTGTACAGGGCGTTGGCGAAGGATTCGCCGTGAATGGTCGTTCCCACCACAAGCCCGCCGATGATATTGACCACGGTGATGAGGATGCCCACCTTGACGTTTCCGGAGACGAACTTGCTCGCTCCGTCCATCGCCCCGTAGAAGTCAACTTCCCGTTCCAGCTCCAGCTTCTTCCGGGTCATCTGTTCTTCCGTGAGAGCGCCGGAGTTGTACTCCGCCTCGATGGCCATCTGCTTGCCCGGCAGTGAATCCAGGGTGAATCGCGCCGCAACCTCGGCGACGCGGGTGGCACCCTTGGTAATGACCACAAACTGCACCGCCACCAGAATGATAAAGATGATCAGCCCGATCACCAGCCCCTCGGCTCCCTCGGTCCCCACAACAAAGCGGGCAAACGCCAGGACGATCTGTCCGCGGAACTGCTCGCCCTGACTGAGGATGAGTCGGGTTGAGGAAACGTTCAGGGCCAGCCCGAAGACCGTTGAGACCAGCAGCAACGTTGGAAAGACGGAGAATTCCAGGGCGTTGCGGGTGTACAGCACAATGAGGATCACCAGCAGGCTCAACAGCAGGTTGACCGTCATGAGGACATCAAGCAGGACCGTCGGCAGTGGAATGATCAACATCATGATGATCACGATCACACCGGCCGCAACGACGGCGTCACTGCTCTGGAAGGAAAGCCCGCCCAGAAGTGAACCTCCGCGGCGTACCTGGGGAGTATCAGCCATACAACACCTTCTTTCCGGTCATCCGGTAGACCTCACGCAGGACGATGACCATCGCCTCGTAATACTGTTCCGGAATGGATTCACCAACTTCGACTTCAGCGTATAACGCCCGGGCCAGGGGCTTGTTCTCAACGATGGGCACCCCGGCCTCGCCAGCGATGGTTCGGATCCGGAATGCCGCCTCATCCTGCCCCTTGGCGGTGACGGTGGGGGCGCTCATAGTTGCCGGGTCGTAGCTCAGAGCCACGGCGAAGTGAGTCGGGTTGGTGATCACCACGTCGGCGCTCTGCACGTTCTGAACCAGATTGCGTGACAGCAGCTCCTGCATTCGCTGGCGCATGCGGCTGCGAACCATAGGGTCACCCTCAAACTGCTTGCGCTCTTCCTTCACTTCCTGTTTGGTCATCTTCAGCTGCTCGCGATGCTGCCGCCGCTGGAACGCGTAGTCGAAAAGACTCAACGCCAGCAGGGTGATTGCTGCTACCAGCAGCAGCAGAAAGATCATCTGCGCCACATAGCCGAAGGACTGCTGGTAGGGAAGGCGGATCAGGTTGGTCAGCTGGTCGAAACGACTGATGATGATCGACCAGGAGATCAGCGCGATGATGAACACCTTTCCCAGACTGCGAAAGAAGTTGTACAGCGCCTCCATGGACATGAAGGAGCGGGTGAACCACTTGCCGATATTGGGAGCCACCCGGTTGAAATCCGGGGTGATCGTCTTGGTTGTGAAGAGAAATCCGAACTGGACCACGTTGCCGAAGATCGCCGCCACGAAGGCAACCAGCCCCAGTGGCAGGACGATCCGCGGGAAGTAGCTGTAAAACGCACTCATCAGAATTCCGCTTGAGGTGGGATCGGCTTCACCTGCCAGCTGCAGATAGAACCTGGTCATATCGATTATCGCATCCAGCATGGACCTGCCCAGGATTCCCAGCGCCACCACCGCAAAGAGCATCACCACCGCGCTGCTCACGTCGGCACTCTTGGCGACCTTACCCTCTTCGCGGGACTTGCGAATCTTCTGTTCAGTCGGGTCCTCGGTACGCCCCTCTTCCTCGGCGGCGAACCACTGCAGGTGCATCCCCAGCAGCTGCTGTTCAAGCAACCGGCGGTCCATCACAAGTCCGTCGCTCATCGCGGGCCCTCCGCGAAGAGCAGATCAACCTGGCTGAACGCCGCGTCGATAACTACCTCAAACCCCTCTACCAGGAAAGGCATCGTCATGATCATCACCACAAACGCAACGCCGATGGCCAGAGGGAACCCCAGCATAAGCAGGTTCATCTGCGGCGCCGCTTTTCCGAAGAGCCCCATGGTGATCTGCAGGGTGAAGAGGATTCCCAGGATGGGGAACGCCAGGATCAGGCTCTGTTCAAACAACCGGGCCAGACTGCCGGTGATCATCGGCACCAGATCCGGCCCGGCGCCGGCAAGGTCCGTCGCCCGCATCACCTCAAAGGATCCCATCAGGCCGTGCAAAAAGATCCGCTGCAGCCCACCAGAGACAACGAAGATCATCATCGCCACCATGTTGAATAACTGCCCTACCAGGGGAATCTCTATCTGAGCCAGCGGATCAAAGACCTGGGAGGCACCAAACCCCATCTGCAGGGAGAAGAACTGTCCAGCCAACTGCACCGTGGCAAAGATCATCTGCAGGAAAAACGCGGTGATGATACCAATCAGCATCTCCCCTACCGCCAGCAGGATGAATCCCATCCCGGTGTCCGGAAGGGGGTAGCCCGAAGCAAGCACTGCAGGAAAGACGGCGAAGGAGGTAAAAAACACCATGGCAGTGCGAGCAATGGAAGGAATCGATTCGGACGAGGTGATCGGTGCAATCCGCAACAACGCGAAGATCCGGACAAAGATGAGGAGAAAGAGCGGGGCGTTCCGGGCGATCGCGTTCAGTACCATCAGCGCACCATATTCGGAATCTGATACATCAGGGTGAGGGTGTACTGCACCAGCATCTGCATCATCCAGGGGCCGAAAAAGAGCAGCGATATCAGAATCGCCGCGATTTTGGGGACGAAGGTAAGTGTCTGTTCCTGAATACTGGTGGTGGCCTGAAAAATACTGATGATCAGTCCGGTGATCAGCGCGATAACCAGAGCAGGAGCGCTCACCACCAGCAACTGAAATATTCCACTGCGGAAGATCATGACAACAAAACCGAGACTCACAAGACACCTCCAAAACTACTGACCAGTTGCTGGACGATCAGGTTCCAGCCATCAATGAGCACAAAGAGAATCAGCTTGAACGGCAGAGAGATCATGATCGGAGGCAACATGATCATACCCATGGACATCAGAACCGACGCCACCACCATGTCCACGATGATGAATGGAATGAACAGCAGGATCCCGATCTTGAACGCCACCGTCAGCTCGTGGAGGATGAACGCCGGGATGAGAACGTGAGTTGGCACGTCGGCGAGGGTCTGCGGTCGGTCGAGGCTGGCCATTCGCATGAACAGTTCCACACTGCGCGGGTCTGCCTGCATCTGTCGAAACATGAACAGCCTGATGGGCTGCTCGAATCGCTCGTACGCCGCATCGAGACCTATCTCACCCTCCTGCAGGGGGCGATACGCGTTATCGTAGATCTCGTTGAAGGTGGGCCACATGATGAAGATCGTCATGAACAGGGCGATACCCATCAGTACCTGCGTCGGCGGTACCTGCTGCAGCGAGAGGGCCCGCTTCACGAAGTCCAGAACGATTGCGATTCTCAGGAAGCTGGTCATGATGATGATGATTGAGGGCGCCAGACTGAGAACTGCCAGCAACAGCAGCAGCTGCAGCGAGAAGGCAACCTCACCTCCGCCATCAGGACCCCGCAGCTGCAGGTCAAGGAAGGGGATCTGCAAACCCTGTTCACCCGTTGCAGGGTTCAACAGTGGATCTCCCAGAGTGTTGGGGCTCTGATCGCGGAGGGACTGAGCGGTGACGGTACCGGGCAACACCACCAGCGCGGTGATGACCGCCAGAAGGACAGCGAATCTCCAGGGTCTCATCGCATCTGCCTCAGACGTTCCCGCTGCCCCGAGAGAAACGTCCGCGCCGCAGAGGCTGTGGAGGAACCACCACTGGGAGATCCGGCGGCACCTTCCGCACCACTACCGGGTACTGCCGCGTGGGAGGCCCACCGCGAGAGCATACCCCCGAAGGTCTTCGGGGGAGGTGCTTTTCGGGAGTGCGCCAGGATCAGTTCGTCGATCGTCTCCTTATCCTCAACAGTGGTGAGCACCTGGATCGCTCCATCACCGCTGCCGATCACCAGAACCTGGCGCCCGATCATCACCGCGTGAAGGTCCTTGCCCGCTCCGAGGGGCTGAGTTGCCAGTATCTTGATCGGCGACTGGTCATCGACGGCGTCGTTTCCCGGGACTCTGCGGCGCAGGAACGCTACCACACCGTATACCGCGACCACCACCATCATCAGGACCAGAACCATCCGCAGGAGGTCCCAGCCGCCGAAGGCGCTGAACTCCTCGGGCGTCTCGGTGTTTTCCTCTACCCCGGGGGTGTTGGCAAAACGCATCTCCCGCTCGTCCGCAAGCGGCTGGTCCTGTGAGTAGAGTATTCCTGTCCAGGCTGTGAGCAACAGTACAATCAGTACTGCCCTCGAAAAACGTGTAGTTTTCAGTGTCCCCTCCCCTTACACACGAACCGTCGGGTCTGCCGTCCCTTCGGATCGTCGCTTTCACTACGTCATATCGCTAACCCGCTCCATTGGCGAGACTATTTCCGTTACCCGCACTCCAAAGTTTTCATCGATGACCACAACCTCGCCCTTGGCTATCAGCTTGTGGTTCACCAGAATATCCACCGGTTCACCAGCCAGCTTGTCAAGCTCGATGATCGTGCCCTCACCCATCCCGAGAATCTCCCGGATCAACTTTTTGGTACGACCGAGTTCAACGGTCATCTCCATGTAGACGTCCATGAGCAGGCCGATATTGCCGTGCTCTGAACCGCCGGATCCGTGCTGCAGACTGGGAAACTGCACGGATTGCACATTGGCTCCACCACCCATCATCCCGGGCATCATGTTTCCCATTCCACCTCCTCCAGGAGGACCGCCGAATCCTGAGTTCTGTCCACCCATGGGCATCCCGCCCATCTGGCCACCCATCTGGCCGCCCATCATCCCGCCGAATCCGCCGTTGCCGGCGGACGCGTTGCCGCCGCGGCTGCCGCCGCCACCGCTACTACCGCCATTGAAACGGGCGGCGAAGGACGCCTCGAACACCTCGTACAGGGCAGTGGAGTCCCCGTCACCCAGGGTGAGCGCGTACCGGGCGTACACCGGGTCGTCGGGAAGCATGAGCTCCGACACCTGCACCAGCGTCGCTTCCGGCGGCTCCGGCATGATTGTCATGCCGCTGGTTTCGCTGAGGGTGTTCACCACCGGCCCGGAAACCTGGGAAAAGACCTCCTGAATCGCGTTCAGGGAGCCCTCATCCAGCTCAATGTCCTCCATGCCCATGGTGGCCGAGGCAATCGCCGTGGCCGCCTCGGCGCTGAGGATGTAGAGGTGTTCGCCCCCCTCGCCGAAGTTGTAGCGGATCTGGACCACCTCACCGCTGAGTCCGCTGGGCGATCCGGCGTTCACCGCAGGCTCACCCAACTCAACCTCAGACCCAAGGACCATCGCCATGTTGGACTGCTGCTGCGACACTGTTCCGGAGAGCACCCTCTTGAAGCCGTCCAGGGAGCCGCCCTGTGAGCCTCCTCCGCCGCCGCCGACGCTCTCTCCCAGGTCTATATCACCGGTACCGGCAAGCAATGCATCAATTTCGTCCTGGGACAGGGATCCGTCACTCATTCCCTACTCTCCTTCTTCCGCTACGAGCTCTTCAAAATCGTCGGTTTCCATCTCCTCGATAAACCCGGTAATCTGCACCGCCAGCTTGTTCGAGATCTGTCCCGGTTTGCACCAGAACTTTTTGCGGTCCCCCACCCGCAGCGCCATGTGGTCGCTGATGTGGGCGTCCTGAAGGCGAATAACATCACCGGCGGAGAGGGACAGAACATCCCGGACAGTCAGGTCCATGGAGCCGATCTCAACCACCAGGGGCACCGCTATGGTGGAGAGCCGGTCCCGCAGGATGTTGAGGTTCTCCGTGGTGGCACCACGACGCACCGAAGAGTACCAGTACTGTGCTGACAGCTTGGAGATGATCGGCTCAATGGTCAGGTAGGGGATACAGAAGTTCATCATGCCCTCTACCTCACCAACCTTGGTCTCCAGGGTAACCAGAACCACCATCTCCGTAGGAGGCACGATCTGGGCAAACTGCGGGTTGGTCTCTATTTGCCCGAGCCGGGGTCGCAGATCAATAACCTGCGACCACGCTTCGCGCATGTTCCCCAGGATGCGAACGATGATCCCTTCCATAACGGAGGTCTCGATGTCCGTGAGGTCCCGGGTTACTTTGGTCCCCTCACCCTGCCCTCCAAAGAGGCGATCGATGATTGAAAAGGTGATCGCCGGATCGACCTCAAGGATCGCTGAACCCTTCAAAGGATCCATGTTGATCACACCGAGGGTGGTGGGGTTGGGGATGGAGCGAATGAACTCCTCATACGTCAGCTGATCCACGCTGGCCACATGAACCTGGACCAGGCTGCGCAGCTGTGCACTCAATGCGGTGGTGGTGAGGCGGGCAAAGGTCTCGTGCATGATCGAGACGGTCCGGATCTGTTCCTTGGAGAATTTGTCCGGACGCTTGAAATCATAGATCTTGATCTTGCGCGATTCAGTCGGTTGAGAAATGTCCTCTGTCTCGACGTCCCCGGAAGAGATCGCTGTCAGGAGCTGATCAATCTCGTCCTGGGAAAGGACTTCATTCATGGTACTTCAGTTCCCCCCAAGGATACATTTTTTGCACAACCACCGTTGTTTTGCAAGCCACATCACTCCGATTTCTAGAATTCGATAAATTCGTAGCGGGTAAACGCCACATCCCTGATCTGAGCCTCACTGGACATGATCCGGTTTATCGCCTCCCGAAGCTCCCGCTTCACCCGCTCCCGGTTCTCAACTCCCTGAAGTTCAACAACCGGGCGCGAGGAAAAATACACCGCGATCGTCTCGTGAATCTGGATCTGCCGGCGGATCAGCTCCTGCAGGGTGCGGTCACTGCCGGTTGTGTAACCGATATGCGGCGAGATTATGAAGGTGCGACGGACCTGGTCCGCAGTTGAGCCGCGGATATCACCGATCTGGCCGAACCACTCCAGTTCCTCCAACGCCGTCTGTTCAAACTCGCTGTGCTGGGGCAGCCGGGAGACTGTAGCCTGACTGCCGCCACCCATCGTGTTTACCGTGATGACAACCACAACGACGATAAAGATGATTGCACCAATGACGATGGCGCTCCACTTGAGAATATCAATGACCACAGCAGGCAGAAAACCGATCTTCTTCTTGCCCGCCGCAGCTGTTGATTCACCCTCACCACCATCTTCTTCAGGATAAAATTCTTCGTCTGACACTGTGGTCCTCCTCCGTCACAGATGACCATCGCTGAGGATGATCACGTCTACCCGCCGATTATACGCCCGTCCCTCGGCAGTATCGTTGTCAAAAAGTGGACGGGTCTCGGCGAGACCCATCACCTGGAACTGCTGGTCATCCACCCCGAACTCCGTGAGATATCGCAGCACGTTCAGCGACCGCGCCACCGAGAGATCCCAGTTTGACGGCCAGGGCCCGTTGGGATCCGTTGGCAGTGAGTCGGTATGCCCCTCGATCCGAAAGGTCTGTTCCGAGAGGGACGGGTCGGCCAGCAGCCTGGAGAGGCGCTGGAAGACACTGCGGGTCTGTTCGATCCGGACGTCCGCGCTGGCCGGCTCGAAGAACCCATCCGCCGCCAGGGATATGATCAACCCCCGTTCATCCTCCTGGACACGAACAATCTCCGAGGCGATCTCCGGCTGAAAGATGCTGATGGCAGTCCGCCGGGCCTCGCTCAAGGCGCGGCCGCGATCCATGGACGGCAGCGACTCCACGGTATTTCCCAGTTCCGCCAGACGTCCCGCCTCAAGGGTGTTGCCCCCCTCAAGACTGCCCAGTCCGGGGAACGCCGCCAGAATGAGCCGCAACTGGTGGCCGTCGATCGTCGCGGTAGTAAGGAGCATGACAAAGAACGTGAGCAACAGGGTAACCATGTCGCCATAGGTGAGCATGTAGTCCGGCGCGCCTTCAGGGGGGCACTTCTTGCACTTGACCTGTTCGTCAGCCATATCAATCCGCTCCGCTTTCGGTACGAACCGCCTGCCGCTGCGACGGTGGCAGGAATGAAACCAGCTTTTCCAGGAGGATACGCGGGTTGTCACCGCTCTGAATTGAGAGGATTCCCTCGATGACGATCTCCTTGACCCGGGATTCTTCCTTGTCCCGGTCTTCCAGCTTGCTCTTCATGGGAATCAGAAAGAGGTTGGCGAAGAAGGATCCGTAGAGGGTGGTGACCAGCGCCGTCTGCATACCACGCCCGATGGCGCTGGTATCGCCACCGATACTTCCGAGCATCGCGATGAGACCCACCAGGGTGCCGATCATCCCGAAAGCCGGAGCGATCTTGGACCAGTCGTCAAACACCTTCAGTCCCGTCTCGTGACGGGACTGAAGCTGGTTGAGATCGGCGTAGAGGATGCGCTTGATAATATCCGGGTCGGTACCGTCCACTACCAGCTGAATGCCTTTACGCATGAACTCGTCCTCAACGGCGTCAAGGTTGTCCTCAAGGGCCAGAAGCCCCTCTTTTCGAGCCCGGTCGGCAAAACCGACCAGCTGACTGATCAGCTCCTCTTCGTTCCACTGGGTTATCTTGAACACATGCTTCAGGTACGAGGTTATCCCGAGCATGCGACTCAACGGGTTGGCCACCATCATCGCGCCAAAGGACCCGAGGATGGTAATCAGCAGCGAGTCGATGCTTATGTACGGACCGATACCGACACCACCGAGGATGATTCCCATAACCACCATGATGACGCCTGTGGCAATCCCGATTATTGTTCCCAGATCCATTAGCAGGTTACTCCTCGTTCCGGAACAGGCCGATTTCCCGGCGATAGGCGATGATACGCTCAAAGAGCGTCTGATAGTCCTCCCGGATTACCAGACGCTTGCCTGAGAGCATGATCAGTGTCGTGTCGGGATTCAGTTCCACGTACTCAATCTGGTGTGGATTGATGTAAAACGTCCTCCCGTCCAGCCTTGTCAGTTCAACCATTCCGGATCAATCTACCTCTCTTAGCGCTTCAGCGTTAATAGTTCCTGCAACAATTGGTCTGCAGTCTGTATTGTTTTGCTGTTTGCCTGGAATCCACGCTGCGTGACGATCATGTCCGTGAACTGCTCTGCCAGGTCCACGTTACTCATCTCAAGCACGCCCGCCATGATCGAGCCCTTGCCGGCAACCCCCACGGTGCCCACGTTGGCCAGCCCGCTGTTGATGGACTGCCGGAAGTTGGTGTCGCCGCTCTTCTCCAGTCCACCCGGGTTCACAAACGTCGCCAGGGCGATCTGCCCGAGGGCGCGGGTATTCCCATTGGAGAACACGCCGGTGATGGTACCGCTCTGGTCGATGCGGAAGTCGTCCAGATACCCCATGGGGAAGCCGTTCTGATAGAATACCCGGGTACTGCTCTCTGAAGCGTACTGGGTCATGCTGTCTACGAACGCACCGACACGACCCAATCCAATATCGAAGGTCTGGGTCTGCGGGCCATCCTCAGGCAGGCCCGTTTCCGGATCGATAGGAATACTGGAAGCGGGGACGTCGAAGGTAACCTGAACGTTCAGGTCTTCAGCGTTGAGAAGACCGCCCTCGGCGTTCTGCACCGACTGCAGCGTTCCGTCGTTGGAGAACTCCACGATAAACGTCTCACCGTCCAGGCTCTCCACACCACCCACGGAAACCTGCTGCGCCAGAGCCTCCCCTTCCGGGTTCAGCGCCACTGTAGCGATCCACTGGTTCTCCGCGTCGGGGTTCCGGGTGAAATCGAGGCGCAGGGTATGGGTGCTGCCGTAGGCGTCGTATACGTCGTACTCCACCGTCCACGTTCCGGCGTCCACTTGCGCGCCGGTGGCATCTTCCGGGATCACCGGAGTGTTCTTGTTCAGGTTTGAGGCGAGAAACACCTCCGTGGTTGCCTGAGCAGGATCCTTGCTTCCCACCGGGATGATCACATCCTCAATGGTCGCAGAGGTGTTCAATCTGGTTTCCCCGTCAATCTGCTCTGCCTGCCATCCCTGGACGCGCATACCGTTGGCGGGATTCACCAGGAACCCCTCGGCGTCAAGTCCGAACGCGCCGGCGCGGCTGTAAAACTGTTCCGTTCCCGCACGAAGAATGAAGAACCCTTCACCCTGGACGGCGAGGTCGCTCTTGATTCCGGTGCTCTGCAAGGAACCCTGGGTGTGGAGGGTGTCAATGGAAGCAACTTGCATTCCAAGCCCCACCTGCTGCGGGTTTATTCCACCAACCCGCTCGCCCGGACGCGCCGGACCCTGCATCATCTGCGAGATGAGATCCTGAAAATTGACCCGGCCGCGTTTGAAACCGGTTGTATTGACGTTGGAAATGTTGTTACCAATCACGTCCATCCGCGTCTGATGGTTCTGCAGACCGGAAACACCGGCATATAATGATCGCATCATACCTGTTTACCCCCTACTGAAGGATTCGCTGAATATCTGCATAGTCGAAGACCCGGTCGTTCACCGTAATAGTCGGTGTTGCTCCCTGGGTCACAGCGGAGACGGTACCCTGCACCACGTCGCTCCCGGCAAGAACCTCTACGGTCCGCCCGAGAACGCCCAGGGCGCGGGACGAGGAGAGGACACTGTTCAGTTCCTGGAATCCCTGAGCCATGTTGGTCATCTGCTCAAGGGAAGAGAACTGGGCCATCTGGGCGATGAACTCCTTATCCTCCATGGGGTTACTGGGATCCTGGTTTTGCAGCTGAGTTAACAGGATCTTGAGAAAATCATCCCGTCCAAGCTGCTGATTACCACTTGTGGTGCTGTTGAGCGCCTGATTGAAGGCGTTCGCCTGAGCCTGCATTCGCGATTGCTCAGTTGTTCCCATTACCAGATTCAGATCCATCTTCTCTCCTCGTTCCTAAGCCACCAGATTGATGTGACGATTTCCATAGTCGTACTCCGCCACGGTGCGCACATTCTGATCAAACTCAACCGCCCCGGGGTGCCTTCCGTTACGGCCTGGATCCTGGTTAGCAGTCTGTCCATTCTGCCGGGAATCTCCGGTCTGAACGTCAAGCTGTCCCATCTCCAGTCCCGCTTCAGCAAAGGCCCTCTGCAGGGCGGCCAGGTTCTGCTCTATCACCTGCCGCACGCTAGCATTATCGACAAGAATCCGGCCGGCTATATGGCCCTGTTCCATCTGCAGCTGAATCCTCACCCGCCCAAGTTCAGGGGGGCGGATGATCAGTCGGATCTCTGCCTTGTCGCCTTCGCTGAAAATCACCCGAGCCTGTCGGACGATGGTGTCACCCAGGTCTCCGTTAAGCCGACGGGCCAGGTTATCCAGGGGCACCTGTGCCGCTGCCGGTGCAGCAGGCTCGCGGACGGTGGCGGGCAGCACCGCATTCTCTCCCCGGGAGACCGGCTCCGGCGCCGGACGGTCGCTGTCGTTTCGCAGGTCAAGGGTTATCTCCCTGACAACCGGTTCGTCCCTCAGCTTCTCCTGCCGGGTCCGTCGTACCGCCCCGGACTGAACCGCGTCTGCGGCGGTGGTGCCACCGCGCACCGCGTCGACACCGGGTTTCCCCTTCAGCTCAAGCACCGGCTTCGCTCTGTCCGAATCGGCTGCCTTGATCGTCTCCCGGGCAACAGCTTCAGCGCTCTCGCCGGAAGCTGCCGGAGTCACCGGAACGGCGTCGTCCAGGGTGATTTTCCCGGTGTCCTGTACCGGTTTTGATACAGCCGGGGCTTCTTTCCCAGCGGAACCGAGGTCTGACTTCGGCGCTCTGGTTGCCGGGTTTCCCTCGGCGGCTGCCCCGGTGTTCACCGCGGTCCCGGCGTCGGCCTCCCGGGCAACCTGAGGAACTTCGTCCTTGAGACCGGGATGACCCGCCATTTGTCGGGGCCCCGATTCCCGGTCAGCCTTCGGTGCTTCGCCCCCCCTGGGGTCACCCTTAGCGGAGGGAGGACCTTCATGGTCATCTCCAACCGCTTTCACGGTCTGTCGCCCAATGACCTCGTTGAGGACGGTGATCCGGGGCTTGGTCTCTTCCTTATTGACGGTGGAGGTTGAAGCAAGAGCCATCGCCGCTGCCTCTTCCTGCCCTTTGTCGTCGGAATCGCCTGCATCCGCGGACTGTACTGGTTTGTCGTCGTCACCGGGGCTGCGGGCTTTGCGAACCAGCTGCTCCGCGAACGACGACCCTTCCTCGGGCAGCTTTCGGGATTCTGCCGCGGAGACGCGAGAGGACTCGCGTACCGGTTTTTCAGGTATCGCTGGTTCTGTCGTACGCAACTGTGTGGTAATTTCCACGCAGGTGATACCTCCCTTATTGTTCGTCAGGCCGAAGCGTCATCTTCCGTTGAATATCAGCCGCCCGTTCCGGTGCGAGGCTGGAGAGCCACACAGAGACCAGCGATACCTCGCCGCTCTGTTGCGCCAGCTCTTCGGTTACCCGCATCGTATCGATGAGCAGCTGATCGTCGTACCCTTCCAGGATTCGAACCGCCTCGGCGGGACGCATGCTGTTCAGATACCGCGAGTTTTGCTCCAACACTGCTCTTCTATTGTCGTACTGCCGGAGCCGTTCATTGAGAGAAACTTCCCGTTCCTGCAATTCCCGCTCCCGTTCCTCCATCTCCTGCTCTCGTTCCAGGAGTTCCGTACGGCGCTGTTCGATCTCGTTGGCCCGGTCCTCAAGGCTGCTGATCTCCAGCTGCACAGCCTCCTGAAGGGCCTCAAGGCGCATCCGGTCCATCAGCATGATATCGTCGGGGTCTTCGATCTCGGTGCGTGAGCCGATCCCCACCAGCTCCAACGCCGGGGCAAACCGGTCCTGGACGTCGATGAGACCCAGATAGTCGAACCAGAAAAGCCCACCGATCACCAGCAGCAGAATGAGAAGTATCAGCAGGATGATCTGGGGAAACGCTCCGATTTTACTGTACCGCGTGGCCACTGTTCCTCCTCAGATGAATCGCCGAATCGTCAAGCCGCAGCTGTTCCTCCCGCTTGCGGGTCACCTTGAACCCGGCGTGGCGCCGTTCCCGCAGCTTTTCCAGAGCCTGAGCTTTCTGCCGCGCCTGCTGGTACCGCGTTGCCGCTTCCAGACGCTCCTGTTCAACCTGTACCAGCTGCTCCTCCAGAGCTGCAATCTCCCGCTCCAGACGGAGCGCGTACGCTGCCTGCAGACTTCGATAGGCAAGGTCCACCGACGCGGTCTCTCCCGGCAAGACAGTCAGAACGGTGGTACGAGTACCGCTGCGGGCGCGTATCTCCGCCTCAATCATGCTCTTCCGGGATACTACCTCCCCCAGTTCCAGTCGGCGCTGGTCCTCCTGGTGGCGGCGGATGTCCAGGATTGACTGCAGGCGGAAGGTGAAGCTACGCATCGTCCATCCCTGCCAGCTCAAGGAGCATTCCTCGGGTCTCTTCCCGAGTGGTTTTCTCCTCGATACGCTGCTGAAGCATTCTGTTTATGTGAGGTCTTCGCTCTATGGCGCGGTCGATCTCGGCGCTGCTGCCCGGGGCGTACACGCCGGCGTTGATCAAGTCTTCTGCATCGTGGTACTCCGCCATGAGACGGCGGACCGTTCCGGCTGCCGCACGCTGACGTTCATCAGTGATGCGATTCTCCAGGCGGCTGACGCTGCCCAGCACGTCGATCGCCGGATAGTGGTACCGCATCGCCAGATTCCTGCTGAGAACAAGATGTCCGTCCAGGATTCCCCGCACGGCGTCGGAAACCGGCTCGTCCAGGTCATCACCCTCCACCAGGATGGTGTAGAACCCGGTGATCGTACCGGTCTCGCTGCTGCCGCACCGCTCCAGCAGCTGCGGCAGGATCGCGTCCACAGACGCCGGGAACCCCCGGGAGGCAGGGCCCTCACCGCGGGCCAGGCCGATCTCCCGCTGAGCCCGGGCGAAGCGGGTCACCGAATCAAGCATCAGCATCACGTCGTTTCCCAGGTCGCGAAAGTACTCGGCGATTGTTGTCGCCACGTACGCCGCTCGCAGTCTGGCCAGAGCGGGCTGGTCCGAGGTGGCTACCACCACGACGCTGCGTTTCAACCCCTCCTCGCCGAGGTCGTTGTCCAGAAACTCCCGAACCTCCCGGCCGCGCTCGCCAATAAGGGCGATCACGTTCACGTCGGCGGCGGTGTTGCGGGCAACCATCCCGATCAGGGTGGACTTGCCCACGCCGCTGCCGCTGAAGATGCCCAGACGCTGCCCCTTCCCGGTGGGAACAAGCCCGTCGATTGCCCTGATCCCCGTCTCCATCTGCTCGGTAATGGGACGACGCCGCAGCGGGTCCGGCGGACGGCGCAAAATGGGATAGTACTCACTGGCGTAGACATCACCCAGGCCGTCCATAGGTGATCCGGTAGCGTCCAGGACGCGTCCGAGGAGCTGGGAACTCACCGGGACCTCCAGAGAGCGGCCCAGGCCGATTACCGGGTTTCCCACCTCGATCCCGTCGATCTCGCTGTACGGCGAGAGCAGCACTGTCTTGTCTCTGACGCCCACCACCTCCGCGGAGACGCTGCTCTGATCCCGTTCAATCATGATCCGACACAGTTCGCCCACCCTGGCTTGTGGTCCAAGACTCTCGATGCGCAGCCCTTCCACCGCCTGCACGCGACCGATTTGACGGATTGTCTCGGTGTGATCCACGGCGGACTGGTACTTTTCCAGAAAGGATACTGCCATTGCCGCTTCCTCAGGACCCGTTAGCCGGTTTCGGTTTGGACTTGACAGGGACCATTTCCAGGATCCTGTCCTCGATCTCCCGCAGCTGCGAGGCGATCCGCGCGTCGATCTCGCCGAAGTCCGTCTCGATGATACAGCCGCCGGGGTCTACGGTGGTGTCTTCGGCGATGGTGATGTTCTTCACCCGCTCGGCCATCCGCAGGATATCGTCACGATGCTTGGTGGCGATGGGCAGATCCGCCAGATTGACCCGGACAACCACGTCGGTCTTCTGTTGCAACCGTTGCAGCGATTGGGTGATGTTGTTGATCACCACGTTCTTCTGGTTCTCGCTGATCACCTTGATCACCTTCTTGGCGATAGTGAGGACCAGGTTGACGATCTGCTGTTCGCTCTCCTGGATGATCTCGTTCCGCCGTTCTATCGCCTTGGCCAGGACCACGTGAAAGCGTTCGATCACCCGCTGCACCTCGGATTTTCCCTCCTCGATGCCCGTCTCCCGGCCCTCTTTCATACCTACCTGGAACGCGTCCTCCCGGATCGTTTTGGCTTCCGCCAGCGCTTCGGCGTTGATCCGCTGCGCTTCCTGCTCCGCTTCAGCACGGATCTGCTCGGCGTCGGCCTGTGCGGTCTCGCGATCCCGGGTGGCCCCTTCGGTCTTCTCACGGATCTGCCGAAACGCCTCTTCCTCCGCCTCCTGGATGATGCGTTGCGCTTCCTCCCGGGCCTCGTTGATCATCTCCTCCCGCTGGAGGTCCCACTGGGCTTTAAACTCCTCGGCCTCACGATGCAGACTGTCAACTGAGGGCCCGTCGTAGCCCTCGGCGGCAACGGGTGCTCCGTCCAGGGGTTCGGCCTCACCGATCTCGTCGAGGTCATCCAGCGTCTCCACGGCGATGGGCACCCCGCGACGATGCTGCGAAATCTGCGGTGGTTTGAGAAACACCTTGTGCTGCTTCATCTGCACTTCTGCAGCGCGAAACACGTTCTTTGCCATACGCTATCCCTATACCACCAGCTCGTCCTCACCAGCCCGGGCAACGACGATTTCGCCCTGTTCCTCGAGCTTGCGGATGATGGAGACGATCTTCTGCTGACTTTCCTCGACGTCCTTCATGCGGATAGGACCCATATATTCCATGTCGTCCTTCAGCAGCGCCGCGGCGCGCTTGGACATGTTGCGATAAATCTTGTCCTGCACCTCCGAATCCACCGCCTTGAGCGCTTTGCCCAACTCCGCAGTGTCCACCTCGCGAAGCACCTTCTGGATCGCCCGATCGTCCAGCATGACGATGTCCTCGAAGACGAACATGCGCTTCTTGATCTCTTCGGCCAGTTCCGGGTCTTCCTCTTCCAGGCTTTCGATGATCACCTTTTCAGTTGAGCGGTCCACCAGGTTGAGGATTTCGACGATGCTCTCAACACCACCGGCGACGGTGTAATCCTCGCTGGAGATGGAGGCCAGTTTCTTCTCCAGGACCCGTTCAACCTCACGCAGCGTTTCCGGGGAGGTACGGTCCATCGTGGCGATACGCTTGGCCACGTCGGACTGGATCTCGTTGGGCAGACTTCCCAGGATGACGCTGGCCTTCTGCGGTTCCAGATACGCCAGAATGAGGGCGATCGTCTGGGGGTGCTCCTGCTGAATGAAGTTCAACAGGTGCGTGGGGTCCGTGCGGCGAATAAAGTCAAAGGGGCGCACCTGCAGGCTGGTGGTGAGCCGGTTGATGATATCCACCGCCTTCTGGGAACCGAGGGATTTTTCCAGAAGCTCCCGGGCATAGTCGATACCGCCGGAGTTAATGAAGTCCTGGGCCATCATGAGTTCCTGGAACTCGTGAAGCACCGCCTCCTTCTCCTCGCTCCCGAAGGTATCCATGCGGGCGATCTCAAAGGTCAGAGCTTCTATCTCGTCTTCCCGCAGGTGCTTGAAGATCTCACTGGAAATCTCGCTGCCAAGGGTAACGAGAAAGATAGCAGCCTTCTGGCGA
>SKHA01000260.1 GCA_007117185.1 Spirochaeta sp.
AAGCGGTGGTCACCCGGGACGGCCAGCGCAGCACCATCGAAGCGGAAAACCTGGTCCCCGGCGACCTGGTGACGGTCAAATCCGGCGACAAGATCCCCGCGGACCTGCGTTTTGTGCGGGTAAAGAGCCTGCGCGTTGAGGAAGCGGCGCTCACCGGCGAATCCGAAGGAGTTGAGAAGCACACCGACGCAGTTGACGGGGATGCGTCGCTGGGCGATCGCAAGTGCCTGGGATTCTCCGGAACCACCGTGACCTACGGCGAAGCCCAGGGAATCGTCGTCGCCACCGGCGCGGACACAGAGATCGGCAAGATCAAAACGATGATCTCCGAAGCGGCGGAAAAAACAACCCCACTCATTCGGAAGATCGACCACTTCGGCGCGATCCTCTCGGTAGTCATCCTCGCCGTGGCTGGGGGATTCTTCGCCTTCGGCTACCTCGTCCAGGGTTTTGAACTCCAGGAGATGTTTCTGGCCTCCATCAGCATCGTGGTGGCGTCTATCCCGGAGGGGCTGCCGGCGATTCTGACGATCACCCTCGCCCTGGGGGTACAGCGGATGGCCCGTCGCAACGCAATCATTCGCAAGCTGCCGGCGGTGGAGACCCTTGGCTCGGTGAGCGTGATCTGCTCTGACAAGACCGGCACCCTCACCCGCAACGAAATGACCGCCGTTTCGATACACACCACCGAAGGGGAGTTCCAGGTCAGCGGAACCGGCTACAACCCGGACGGGGAGATCTCCCCTGCCACCGACAACGCCGGGTCCGACAACGCCGGGTCCGACAACGCCGGCCTGCCCGACGCCGTGATGGCGCTGCTGCGCTGCGGCAAGGCCTGCAACGAGAGCCGTATCGCCACCGACGACGACGGCGCCTGGACCGTCGAGGGCACCCCCACCGAGGGCGCCCTCATTACCCTGGCCCACAAGGGTGGACTGAAAGACTGGACCCCTGATCGCCTGGACTCGATCCCCTTCGAGTCGGAGCACAAGTACATGGCCACCCTCAACCAGACCGACCAGGGCCGCAAAATCTACCTGAAAGGTGCGCCGGAGCGGGTCTTTGACCGCTGCTCCGGGCAGATGAACAACGCAGACACAGAAGACCTGGACCGCGAGAGCTGGCAGCACCGGGTCGACCAGATCGCCGGTCGGGGTGAGCGGGTGCTGGCCCTGGCAGTTCGCAACGAATCCGACTCCACAGACAGCATCGACCATCACAGCGCGGAAGACGGGTTCACCCTCCTCGGCCTGGTGGGGATCATCGACCCACCCCGGCAGGAGGTGATTCAGGCGATCGCGGAATGCCACGACGCCGGGATCAGGGTCATAATGATAACCGGCGACCACGGCATAACCGCCGGAGCAATCGCCCGCAAGCTGGGCATCGAAGCGGAAGAAGACCCGGTCATCGGTAACGAAATCGAGTCCATGGACGACAACGCACTTCAGGAGTGCGTGACCACCCACAGCGTCTTCGCCCGGACCAGCCCGGAACACAAGTTGCGCCTGGTCACGGCGCTGCAGAACAGCGGCAAACTGGTCGCCATGACCGGTGACGGGGTCAACGATGCCCCGGCTCTCAAGAGTTCGGATATCGGCATCGCCATGGGGATCAAGGGCACCGAGGTCACCAGGGAAGCCGCCGAGATGGTTCTGGCGGACGACAACTTCGCCAGCATCGTCCACGCCGTTGAGGAAGGGCGCACCATCTACGACAACATCCGCAAGACGATCCTCTACCTCCTGCCGGCCAACGGCGCCGAGGCGGCAGTGATCATCGTTGCGCTGCTGCTGGGTCTCACCCTGCCCATCAGCCCCGTCCAGATCCTGTGGGTCAACATGGTTTCGGCTGTCACCCTGGCCCTGGCGCTCACGGTGGAACCGATGGAGCGCACGGTGATGAAACGACCTCCCCGAGCCCCGGACGAACCGATCCTGGGAGCAGGATTCTTCCGCCGGGTAGTCTTTGTCTCCCTCCTCAGCGGCGGCCTCACCTTCGCCGCGTTCGCGCTGCTCTACCAGTCCGGCATGGAGGGAACCGAGCTGGCCGTTGCCCGCACAACCGCGGTGAACATGCTCGTGGTTGCCCACACCTTTTATCTGTTCACCTGCCGCAAACTCTACGAGACCAGCATCAGCACCCGGATATTTGAAAACCCTCTGGCCTTCGGCCTTGCCGGCGCACTGGTGCTGCTTCAGATGGGCTTCACCTACCTGCCGTTCATGAACACCCTCTTCGGCACCGCTCCCATACCCGCCCTGTACTGGGCCGCAATAGCCGCAGCGGGCTTCGGGGCGTTTCTGCTGGTGGAAGCGGAAAAATGGATCAGTCGGAGCCTCCAGCAGCAGTAGTTTTCCTGCGGGAATTTCGTTAGAATGGCCCTCAGAATGTGCAGGCGATACGCCTCGTGAATCCACCCCGAATCTCCCTCTCGCGGCCACCAACTGGCGCGCTCTTCGCAGCCATCGCCAGCGTGTTCATCCTGGCGGCTATCCTCATCGCCTACCAGTTCACCCAGGCCACCGATTCCTACGCCAGCCAGGTCCGCGGGCAGGTCCGCGCCAGAACCGCCATGTGGGCAATCACCCAGGAGTTGCTGGTAGACAGCCGCCTTACCGAGCTGGACCGCTCCCTTCGCAGCGGAATGGTCACCATTTCCCGTTACAAAGATCGTCCCATTCCCCCCATCGAACTGGAGGAGATAACCCAGCGCCACTGGGAGGTGACCGGTGTCGTGGTGATACGCAGCCAGGTCGATGTTCACGGTCACGGCGCAGACCGCATCCAATGGAGCGCAGAGGGCGCCCCCCCGGCAGACCTGGCCACTCAGATCCGCCGCCGGCACATGCACATCACCAGCCCGGACACCCTGGCACCCCTGCTCCACGGACCGTTCGATCTGGACGGCCGCCGGGTGATCGTCCTCAGCCGGGGAACCCTGGAAACGGTGATGATCGTCATCGACGTTGAACGTCTGGCAGACGGCCTGGACACCACCCTGGAAGGCAGCGGTTCCTCGATTGCGCTGCTGACCCCGGACTTGCAGGTGATCTTCCGGCGCCCGGAGGTATCGCCGCCGCCCGACGCCGACGCCGACGCCGAAGCGGAAGCCGCTGCCATCACCCCGGCCTTCCCCACCAGGATCACCATCCCCGTCCCGCTCCCACCCCCGCTCCACCGGGACCAGAGCACCGCCTTCACCGACGTCTCCCCCTTCGACGGCACAACCCGCTTCGTCACGATCCGCCGCAGTAGCAACTGGCCCGTCCTGGTCGCCGTTACGGAAGACCTGGACCCTACCGAACAGACAATTACCGCCCAGCGCGAACAGGAGATGCTCCGCGCCGGTGTCTCCGCCGCGGCGATGGCGATCCTCTCTCTGGTCATCGTCTATCTCCTGCGGGGGATGGTGCAGACCTCCACCGAACTGGCCGATGCGGTCTCCCGCAGCGAGCAGTTCCGACAGGAGCTACAGCGCCGGGAAGAGCTGTACCGCCTCCTGGCGTCAAACTCCACCGACGTGATCTGGCTGTACCACTTCTGCGACGAACAGTTCCTCTACGTCAGCCCGGCGGTCCAGCACCTCCGCGGCTTCACCCCCGACGAAGCGATGCGACAGACCCTCCCAGAAACGCTGGCCCCCTCGTCCCGTCCACAGATCCAGCAGTACCTGGACAACGTCAGCCACGCCCACGCCGCCGGGCGGCCCATCCCGGACTTCCGCGGCGACATCCAGCAGCTCCGCCATGACGGGTCCACCATCTGGGTAGAACTGCAGATCACCGCCTTTCACGACGACACCGGCCGGTGCGCGGGCATCCTCGGCCACACCCGGGAGGTGACCGAACGCCGGGAGATGGAAGAACAGATGCGCCGCATGGCTCAGCACGACACCCTCACCGAACTTCCCAACCGCTCCCTCTTCTCTGACCGCCTCAACCGCGCCCTGGAGATGGCCCAGCGCGGCACGTCCCGCCTGGCGGTGATGTTTCTGGACCTGGACGAGTTCAAACCGGTGAACGACGCCCTCGGCCACGAAGTTGGAGACCAGGTCCTGCGCATCGTAGCCAAGCGAACCTCCGCAGCCATCCGCTCCGCGGACACCGTGGGGCGCATCGGCGGCGACGAATTTCTGGTACTGCTGCCCACCGTAGAGACCCCTGAAGCGGCAGAAAGCGTGGCCACCAAGATCTGCGAAGACCTCTGTCGCCCCATGGAATGCCTGGGCCACACCATCACCATCTCGGTGAGCATCGGCGTGGCGGTCTACCCGGACCACGGCATCACCGACACCGAACTGACCCACGCCGCAGACGAAGCGATGTACGCGGCAAAACAACTCGGTAGAAACCGCGTCGTGATGTATACTCCCACCGGCGGTGCCGATACTTACCAGTAATGACCACGTCCCCCGCTCGGACCAGCCCCCTTCGCCCTGCCCTCTGCCTCCTGGCCTGCGTCCTGCTGTCCGTCCTGCCCCGTCCCACCCCCGTCGCCGCCCAGCACATCCACCCCGCCCCCCGGCCGTTCACCCTCAACAGCTACGACGCCATCCAGGCCGTGTGGATGATCCGCCGGGCAGGGCTGCTCATGCACCACCCCCAGGGGCAGCACCGCGGTCAGATCCTGGCGATCCGGCACCCCCTGGACGTACGCGCCGTCCCCGCCGGAACTGACGAAAACGCCCCGGGTGAACACCACCGCGAACGCTGGGACATCACCATAGACGACACCCCCCTGGACTGGCCCAACACCTTCATCCGCTACGGCGGCCGCATGGTCAACCTGCAGGCCCTGTTCACCTACCGCAACCAGGAAGTCCCCCCGGAACTGCGACTGCGCTTGCAGACGGGAGAGTAGGGGGCGCCCCCGGCTGTCGCCGGGGTCGGCCTGCGGCTG
>SKHA01000374.1 GCA_007117185.1 Spirochaeta sp.
GGCCCGGTCGGGGTAGCTCTCCTGCGGCCCCTTGCCGTACCAGCCCAGCTGTTCAAATCCTGCGGGCAGGTCAAAGCGCAGCCCCAGGCGGGGAAGGTCGGTCACCTCGGGGGGGATCACCGCGTCTACGTGGAGGGTGGTGCCGTCGAGGCGCAGGGTGAAGCGCCCCCGCTCCGGTCCCTGGGCGCCGGCTCGCAGAACCGCCTCCAATGCGCCGTCCGGGCGCTGCGACCAGGTGGCCACCAGGCGGTCCAGACCGAGGCGATACCAGGTGGTGCCGGGGGCGCGGTCGGGGTTGGCCATCCCCCTGATCCAGTCGTTGTCCGTGGGGGCGCGCCAGAGGGTGGGGACGGGGCCGGGGATACGCAGCGGCGGCAGATCTCCCCGGGGAAACTCCAGGTGCGGGGTGGCCGCAGCGGTGGCGGCGGCCGGGGCGCTGGATCCAGCATCGAGGAGGAGACGTGGCGCAAGGGCCTCCGGGACAACCACCCGGGGGTTCCAGCTGCCCCCCAGGACCCACTGCTCCCAGGCAACGACGTGGCCAGCCGGGACGAGGGCGGTGGCCGCACCCTCGCCGGTAACGAGGCTGGCCCTGAGGACCACCTCACCCTCACCGGTGGCGCCGGCGGTGGCTCCTGCGGTGGCGCCTGCGGTGGTCCCAGGAGGCGGCAGCGCCACCGCCAGCGCTACCGAGGCCCCCGGCGCCAGCTCAGGCAGAGGAACACGAACCCGGTGGACCACCTCGCCGTTTACCATCACCACCTGCTCCAGAACCATCCCGGTGAGCACCCGGAAGTCGTAGTCGTTGCGGATCAGCACCTGCTGTTGAGAAAACTGTCCTTCCGGCACGTGGCGGCCCGGCGTTGCGCCGGGCCCGGCAAGCTCGAAGTGGGCCGGCTGCATCAGCTTGTGAAACTCCCACATCGCCGGGTGGGGTGTCCTGTCCGGGGCAATCAGCCCGTTGATGCAGAAGTCCCGGTCGTTGGGCTCGTCACCGTAGTCGCCGCCGTAGGTCCAGTAAGGGGTACCGTCGGCGGCGGTCTCGTCCAGCCCCTGCTCAACCCAGTCCCAGATAAACCCGCCCTGCAGCCCCGGGACGGTGCGAAACGCCTGGACGTAATCCTCCAGGCCGCCGTTGCTGTTGCCCATAGCGTGGGAGTACTCGCAGAGGATCAGCGGCCGGGGGTCCGCCTTGCCTTCAGCGCTCTGCGCCCAGGAGACGATCTCCTCCACCGGCGCGTACATCGGGGCGATGATATCGCTGGCGGCGTGACCCCGCTGGAACTGGTAGGGACCCTGCCCCCACTCCGCGCGGACAGCCCCCTCGTAATGAATGGGCCGTGAGGGGTCGGTGTGGCGGATCCACCCCGCCAGCGCGTCGTGGTTGGGTCCATAGCCGCTCTCGTTGCCCAGAGACCAGATGATCACCGAGGGGTGGTTGCGGTCCCGCTGCACCATCCGGGACCCGCGGTCCACAAACGCCGCGGTCCAGCGGGGGTCCCGGCAGATCTCGTTGTAGTAGTGATGTGCCTCGATGTTGGCCTCGTCCACCAGATAGATTCCGTAGTAGTCGCACAGGGCGTACCAGTCGGGGTGGTTGGGGTAGTGGGCGGTGCGCACCGCGTTGAAGTTGAACTGCTTCAGCAGGCGGATGTCCTCCAGCATACTCTCCCGGGAGATCACCTTTCCGGTGCGCGGGTCGTGTTCGTGCCGGTTCACCCCGCGGATCATCACCGCTTTCTGGTTGACCAGCAGCTGCCGGTCCCGGACTTCCACCGTGCGAAACCCCACCGGGCAAGAGGTATAGACGTCATTTACTGAGAGGACCAGGCGGTAGAGGACCGGCTCGTCGGCGCTCCACAGACTGGGGGTGTCCAGAGACAGGACGAGGCGGATGCGGTTGCCCCCGGTGGGCTCGTCGTGGGTCCACAGCTCTGAGCCGTACACCCCCGAGACGGGCGGGGCATCCGCTGTGGCCAGGGGTTCCAGGGAGATGCCGCTGCCTGCATCCCCGGCACGTGCCTCCCGGGGCGGGTAGAGCCACCCGGTGACCCGGGGGGCGTCACCGGTACCGCTACTGCCCACCTCCAGATCCACCACCAGCTCGGTCGACCCGTCCTGGTGGACGCGCTGGGAGGTAGATAGGCTCTGCAGCCAGGTCTCGCCGGTGCTGTAGAGCCAGACGCTGCGGTGGATACCCGCCATCCACCACTGGTCCTGATCCTCGACGTAACTGGCGTCGCTGTAGCGAATCACCATCACCAGCAGCTCGTGTTCCCCGCCCCGGGCCATCGCCGCAGAGACGTCAAACTCGCTCTCCAGGCGGGAATCCTTGGCGAGTCCCAGAAACTCGCCGTCCAGCCAGAGCACAGCCACGCTCTCAACGCCGCCGAGATGCAGAACCGTTCGCTTCTGCGCTGCAGTGGCGTCCCGAAGGAAACGCAGGCGGTAGATTCCGGTGGGGTTTTCCGGCGGGGCGTTCGGCGGCACCTCATCGAAGGGCATGCGGATGTTGGTGTAGTGGGGTTTGTCGTGACCCTGCCGGGTCCAGTTGGCGGGAACGGCAATGGTGCCAGCCATCTCCGATGTCGCAGCGAGCAGCTCGTCCACTCTGGCCAGCGCCTCCTGCGGGTTGGGCAGCAGTTCAAACTCCCACTGCCCGTCCAGCAGCTGCACCAGCGGCGCCGCCAGAGGATCCCGCAGGGTTCCCTCGGCAGTAACGGGGAGCGCCGCCTCCAGCGCCTCCTGCCGGGTCCCGTGGGGAACAAGGCGGGGGCGCATCGCCAGTCGGCCGATGCCGGTGATCTCCGGTTGTTCCCAGGGACGTGTCTGTGCCAGGTCGATCATGGTGTTCCTTTCGTTTCTGCGTTCTGGTGGGAGGTAACCAACCAGAGCTGTGCGCTGTAGTCTCCCCGGGTCGCGGCCACGGGGATACCCAGATCCATCAGTGCCGCCCCGGCACAAACCATCGCCACGTGGTCGTCGGCGCCCCCCGCCTGGGGGTTCACCTGGGTGACAGCGTATCGCCGCTGCCGGTCCAGCCCGGTCAGGCGCACCGTCGCCGGCGCGGCGTTGGGCTGCCCCTGCGTCTGGACCCGGCAGACAACAGCCTGCCCTCCCCCCTCGGCCAGGACCATCCAGCTGTACACTCCCTCAGTGGACCGGAGACGCAGAAAGCGTCCCGTCCGCAGCATCGAGCGCAGCTCCCGGTACAGGCCGCTGAAGCGTCGATAGACCGCACGGTCGGCGTCACTCTCTTTTGCCAGATCCAGCTCGTAGCCGAAATTGAAACAGAGCGCCACCACCGCCCGGGTTGCAGCGGCGGTTGTCCGTCCCAGAATGTGGTTCGGTACCGCCGAGACGTGGGCGCCCATCGTCTCCGGCGGGAAGAGAATACTGGACCCGTGCTGTATCGGCAGCCGGGCGATCCCGTCGGTCTGATCGCTGGTCCAGAACTGGGGCGTCCAGGCGAGCATACCGTAGTCGAAGCGCCCTCCGCCCCCGGCGCACCCCTCGATAAGGAGGTCCGGAAACGCCCGGGTGAGTCGATCCAGCAGCGCGTACAGCCCGAGGATATAGCGATGCATCGTCTCGCCGGTAGCCGGTTCGGTGATGTTGCGGTTCATGTCCCACTTGAAGTAGCGAATCGGAGCATCTTCAAGCAGCTTCGTAAGGACGGTGAAGAGGTGCTCCTGCACCGCCGGATTGCCCAGGTCCAGGACCAGCTGGTTTCGCGCTTCCGTGGCCCGTCGACCCGGCGCAGCGATGGCCCACTCGGGGTGACTGCGGTAGAGGTCGCTGTCCGGGCTGACCATCTCCGGTTCAACCCACAGACCGAACTGCAGCCCCAGCTGTTCCACCTCTCTGGCCACCGGCGCCAGCCCGCGGGGAAACTTCCCGGTGTCGGGAACCCAGTCACCCAGGGAAGAACGGTCGTCGTTGCGGCCACTGAACCACCCGTCGTCCACCACCAGCAGCTCCGCACCGATCGCCGCGCCCTCCCGGGCCAGGGCAACCACGTTATCCTGGTTCACGTCGAAGTAATGCGCTTCCCAGGAATTGACCACGATGGGGCGGTCCCGGTGGCGCCACCGCGGGGGCAGCAGCGCCTGGCGGACGAAGGTATGCAGGTTGGCGCTGACCCCGTTGAGGCCGTCGGCGCTCCAGGTGAGGACCGCCGCGGGGGTGTCCAGGGACGCCCCCGGTTCCAGGTTCCAGGAAAAGCCGGCAGGGCCGATCCCCGCCTGCATCCGCGCCACCCCGTACTGGTCCACCTCGACGCTGTGGCGGTGGTTGCCGCTGTAGATCAGAGACAATGCCCGGGCCTGCCCGTGGTTCTCCGTTGTCTCGTGATCCAGCACCGCGATGAACGGCGCGTGCTGGTGACCGGAAGCGCCGCCCCGGCTCTCCAGCGCGTGCAACCCCGGGACAAGGGGCCCCCGCGCGGCGTGCCGCTCCCGGGCCCACGCCCCGTTGAGGGTCAGCACGTCCCGGGGGTAGTCCACCGCAGCGGGAAGATCTACCGAGGCGGAGGCGAGGGCGCGCACCTCCAGCGGTTCCGATCCGCTGTTCACCAGGCGACACCACCGCAGCAGCACCGGTACGCCCTCAACGACGGAATAAAAGAGGCTGATCTGCACCCCCCCGGCGGGGTCCCGGCAGTCGATTTGCAGGGTGTGGAAGCCCCCGTCGTCACCTGTGGGGTGGACCCAGGGCAGCCCCTGCGGGCGCATCGCTGCCGCCTCGGGTCCGGAAAGAATCTGGTGGGAGTGATACAGCAGATCTCCCGCCAGCGAGCCGTCTGAACGGCGGGCATTCCACGCGGGTTCTCGCATCTCACCGGTTCCCCAGGAGGGGTACTCCCGCAGCA
>SKHA01000113.1 GCA_007117185.1 Spirochaeta sp.
CACTTCTACGGCGCATGGAGCCTCTCCACATTCGCACAGGCGGCGGTGATGGGAGTGGTCATCTCCGTTATCACAGCAATTGCTCCGGTCCGGCGCGCCCTGAAGCGGCCGGTCATCGAGAGCCTGCGAGGAAACGCGTAATGATACGAACACTTGATCTGGCGTGGCGCAACATCGGCCGCAACCGCAGGCGGAGCGTCCTCTCCATGGTGGCGGTGGCGGTGGCCACAATGGCGATCGTCTTCCTCTTCTCGTATATCGAGGGGATGAAACAGGACATGGCGGACAACCTCATCCGTTACTACACCGGGGAGGTACGCATCCGCCACGAGAACTACGGCGACTGGGAGCACTTGAGCCCCCTGCATCTTTCCGTAGCGGAGCTTCAGGACGTGCTGACCGGGGTAGAGACCATGCCGGAGACCGCCGCAGCGGTTCCGCGTCTCACCGTTCCCGGAGCGGTCTTCCGGGAGGATCAGCGAATCGGTATGCAGGTAACCGGGGTGGACTTTCTCCGGGAGATCCCTTTCTCCGGGATCGATGAGCGGGTGGTGCAGGGATCCCTGAACGAGATTACCGGCGGGGGTGACTCTGATGACCGGACAACGCCGGCGCTGGTGGGCTCCCGGGTGATGGAGCGTCTGGGGCTCTCCTCGGGAGATCACTTCACCGTGGTGGTCCGCACGGGCCTGCACGGTACCAACGCGATGACCTTTCGCGCGGCAGCGGTGGCGGATTTTCCGGTGGCCAGCCTCAACGAGGTGGCGGTGTGGGTCCCGCTGGAGCGGGTGCAGCACCTGGCGCGAATGCCCGACCAGGCGGGGGAAGTCCTCGTTCAGTTGAACCGGGGCAGCGTGAGAGAGCTGGGAGCAGCAGGAGCCACTGCGGAAATCGCCACTGGCGCCGGCGCGGTGGGGAGCGAGGCGCGTCCTCTGGAGGTTTCCCACTGGTCCACCATCAACACCACCTATCAGTTCATGGAATACGCCCAGCAGATCTATAACTTCGTCGCTCTGGTCTTCTTCCTGCTGGCAGCAACGGTGATCGTCAACACGACAATGATGGTGATCTTCGAACGCCGGCGTGAGATCGGGACCCTCAGCGCGCTGGGGATGAGTCAGGGCGAGCTGGTACGGCTGTTCTTCACCGAATCGGCGATCCTGGGGTTCTTCGGTGCGCTGGCGGGGCTGGCGGCCGGGGTAGGGATTAGTCTGGTGGTGGGACAGGTAGGAATGGACTTCAGCGCCGCGCTGGAAGGGATCGATATGGAGATCTCCCGGGTCCTGTACCCGCGGGTCAATCTGCGCTCGTCGGTGGGGGTGTTTGTGTTTTCCTTCGTAGTCAGTGCGTTTACCAGCTACTTCCCCACCCGGCGAATCACCCGGATCCAGCCGATTGAGGCGCTCCGCGACGAATAGAAGCTGAAAGGAACAAACGATGAAAACGAAAACTACCATGAGAACAGCGCTGTGGATTGCCCTGACAGCGGCGGTGACCACCCCCGGGTGGGCCCAGAACGTCGAGGACATTGTCCGTCGGCTGGAGGCAAACAGGATACACGGCACCAGCCGTGCCGAGAGCGTCATGACGGTACAGGATCGCTTCGGCAGTCGCGAGAGCACCATGATCTCCTACAGTCGCGGCCAGGACGAGTCGCTGATCGAGTTCACCAGCGCGGCAGAGCGTGGCCAGAAGGTGCTGCGTACCGCCAATGAGATCTACCTCTTCTACCCTGACGCTGCCGAGCTGATCCGGCTGCAGGGGGCGGCGCTGCGGGAGTCCATGCTGGGATCGGATGTCTCCTACGAAGACCTCACCGGCGGGCGGACCCTCCTGGATACCTACCGGGTCACCCTGGAAGGAACGGAACGGGTCAACGGCCGGGCAACGTGGAAGGTCTCCTTTGAAGCGCGCCGGCGCAACGTGGCCTATCCCCGACAGACGATGTGGATCGACCAGGAGTGGTACGTGGCGCTGCGGGCGGAACAGTACGCCCTGAACGGGCGCCTCCTGAAAGAGATGACCGCAGACAGGGTAGAACAGGTGGAGGGGCTGTGGATCCCCATGCGGATGGTGATCTCCGACGTCCTGAAACGGGACAGTTCCACCACCATAGAAATCAGGAATATTCAGGTTGGACTGCCCCTGCGGGATGACCTGTTTTCCCTGGAGGAACTCTCATGGTAGGGGTAGCTGTTCTGGTGGCGGCGGTTCTGCTGGCCGGGTTCGGGCCGGCAGTTCAGGCTGAGGTGGTGAGCCGGGTGACGATAGACGCGTTCAACACGGTTGTGCATACCCCCGGAGAGACCCTCCTGGCTGGGTTCGGGCGGGGCGAGCTGGACCTGCAGAGCACCGGCAACCGCGACGTTCGGGGCAGACTCCAGCTCCGGGCGACAATAGGCGAAGTTGACGGGGACGCGGTGGCGCTGTTCGAGGTACCCCGGGCGGAAGTCCGCTGGCGCCTCACTGTGGGCGAGTCCTGGACCCCCCGCTTCACCGCCGGGCGCAGCCGCCTCACCTGGGGGGAGGGGCAACTCTACAACGCCGGTGACGTGATCAACGGCGCCCGCCCCGAGGGCGACCTCAACCCGGAGGATCAGAGCGCCGGTAGCGCCGATCTGCTCCGGGACGAGACGCAGTGGCTGCTGGCGGGGTACTTCCCCCTGGGACGCTTCTCCTTCGTGGAGCTGGTCGCTCTCACCGCAGACACCGACGCGATTGCTGCGGGGGGTCGCATTCAGGGACAGCTCGCAGGTATCAAGACAGAGGCGGGCTACCTGTACCGCAACGCCGATACCAGCCACCACCCCTACCTGAGTGCCCAGGGACACCTGCTGCTGGACTGGTACGGGGCGGCGACCCTGGAGATCCGTGACGACGGTACCCCGCCGCTGGAACGGGCCACCCTCTCCGCCGGCGCCCTGTACACCGGCAACCACCCCCGCCTGGGAGGGTGGTCCCTCCGCACTGAAGCGCTCTGGTCTGCCGAGCAGGAGAGCCTGTCGCTCTTCCCGGAGGTAACCTGGTCACCCAGTCAGCTCCTGGCGCTCTTCGCCCGCGGCGAGATCGACCCGGGGTCGACGGTGGAGGTACGGCCCGCGCTGGGCATCGCCTGGACACCCTCTACCGGTCTGACCCTTACCCTGGTGGGAACGGCGTCGTTCCCGGAGGGTGAGGACGAGTCCGCAGCAGTGGTCGCGGGAATCAGGTACGTGTTCTAGGGGTCCTCAATCGGGAGACTTTGACAGCAGGAACTGTTCTGATTAGGATAGTAACCTATGGTTTTCAAACCGATCACTACCAAGGGGGCTCCCCTGCACCGACAATGGACAGGAACGTGAGCCCCAGTCTGAACAACCACCTGGAAAGCCTCCTGGAAGACGCGATCCAGGCGGTGCGCATCGGTGCCGCCATTGATCAGAAACACTTCGACACCGTCCGAAGCCGCCGATTCGCCGTCAAGGACACCCACAGCGACTGGAACCCCGTTACAGAGGTAGACCAGCTGGCGGAAGAAGCTATCACAACCTTTCTGGCCGAGGCCCACCGCGGCCATCACTTCCTTGGCGAGGAGAATGTTGCCGGACAGGTAGAGCAGGCGGAGCACCTCTGGATCGTGGACCCAATCGACGGTACGGCGAATTATATCCACGGCATTCCCCATTACGGCGTCTCGGTGGGTTACGCATTGAATGGACAGGTGATGGTTGCCGCATGTCTGGACCCCGGCCGAAATGAGCTGTTCACCGCTGTTCGAGATCAGGGATCGTGGTTGAACGGACAGCGAATCTCCGTCTCCGGCGTCACCCGCCTTGAAGACGCGATCATAGCCACCGGATTCTACTACGACCGCGGGGCGATGATGGAGCGCACCCTGGAATCGATCCGTCGCCTCTTCGGTGAGAGAATTCATGGCATCCGCCGCAACGGTAGCGCCGTCCTGGATCTCTGCTGGACCGCGGCAGGACGTTTTGACGCGTACTTTGAATACGAGTTGGGCCCCTGGGATTTCGCTCCGGCGGCACTGGTCCTGCAGGAGGCCGGAGCAACGGTCTCCCGGACAGACGGCTCGGCCCTTACCATGAGCGTCGGCACCCTTGCGGCTGCGACGCCGGGTATCTACCGGCCGTTTATCCAGGTCATAGGGGACGGCCTCACCGTTCCGTCAATGGCAACTTCTCCGCTGTCTTCATGAAATCGATGGTCCCCTGAAGATCGACGATTCCGGCATCGGAGCCCAACCCCTGAATCACCAGGGCACCGCAGGCGCTACCCAGTCGAGCCGCCTCAAGAACATCCCAGTCCATGGAAAGGCCGGTAATGAACCCGGCGCAGAAGGAGTCGCCACAACCGGTTGAGTCCACCACCGTCGCTTTGAACGCCGGGACCTGTTGGGTGTTGGTGCTGCCTCCTGAAGACGTGGATGCCAGAAGACTACCCGCCGCGCCGTTCTTGAAGACTACCGCTCCCGCACCCAGTGACAGGAAGTGATCGATCACCTCGGAAGATGACTTCAAACCACTGAGCATCATCGCCTCTTCCAGACCAGGCATGAAATAGTCAACCCAGGGCAGACACGCTTCTACCGACCGCGCCAGGTTGGGGTGTGGCATCGCCAGCAGATCGTAGGTGGTGGTGATGCCGTGTTCCCGGGCAAAACGGAACACCGAAGCAAGGTCGTCACCGTCTATCCCCGGCATGAGTGGTGTTCCTCCCACGTGCAGATAGTCGCACGTTTTCAGGAGGTCGAAGTCGATATCTTCTTTATTGAACAACGCGTTGGCACCGGGAACGTGCAACGCCGGGCGCTCACCGTTGGGACGAATAGGCAGCATCGTTGACGAGGTCTGAACGCCCCCTTTGCG
>SKHA01000273.1 GCA_007117185.1 Spirochaeta sp.
GGAATCTGGACCGCCAGGCGCATCGTCAAAAATCTTGCAGAGACTACCTATTGGCGATTTGTCGTAATTGTGGTCGGCCTTGCCCTGGGTCGGCTTTTTCTGGGACTGACGGAGGGTGGTTGACATGAAGTCTGTACAGATCGAGACCGGACACGTCTCAATCTACGATATTGCCAGCGTAGCAGGGGTCAACCCCTCAACGGTGTCCCGGGCCTTGAACAATCGTGATCGTATCGGCACGGAAACGAAAGAGCGCATCCTGAAAATCGCTCGTGAGCTCGGGTACCAACCCAGCGCGGTGGCCCGCTCCCTGGTCACCAGCCGCACCCTCACCATAGGTGTAGTGGCCCCCTTTCTTGGCGAGATGTTCATCGGCCGGGTTATCGATGGCATCGAGTCAACCGCTGAAAAGCACGGATATCAGGTTATGTTCAGCACCTCCCGGCATGACCCTGACCGCGAGCTGAAGATTGCCACCAGTTTTCAACGCGCCCGGGTGGACGCGGTGATAATCGTTACCACCCACCTGCGCAGCACCCACGAGATCTTCGCCAGGACCCTGGGAGTGCCGGTGGTGGTGATAGGGCAGCAGGACCGGGACAGCGAGATCCCCGTTGTGGCAATGGACGATGCTCTGGCAATTCGCCAGGCCGTTGAGCACCTTCTCTCGTTGGGACACCGGTCATTCGGCTATGTCGGCGTCAGCGATCGCCTGTCCTCCAACAGCTGCCGGGCCAACGCGTACCTGGACACGGTGCGGCAGAATCTGCCTGACAGTACAGTGCATGTGACGACTCCGTGCAACAAAAACGACCTGTCACGAGGCGAGGCCGCACTACCGGAGCTGCTGAAAAGGGGCATCACCGCAGTACAATGCTATAACGACCTGGTCGCGATGGGGTTGCTCAGCGCGGCACTGCGGATGGGCCTGGACATTCCGGGAGATTTCAGCGTGATAGGGTTCGACGACCTGGAGATTTCGGCGGCACTGCCGGTTCCCCTTACCACGATACACCAGCCGCGACTCCGCTTGGGCAGGCACGCTGTGGAGATGGTTCTGGAGTTGTTGAACGGGGCCCCAGTCAGCCAGCGGATGTTGAGCGGCGATCTGGTGATCCGGCAGTCCACAGGAAAGCCCGGAAACCGGGGGAAATGAAGCGCAATCGGTTGCGCTTTCCGGGAAGTGGGTTTATCATTTTTTGGTCCTGTTGAGTATTCGATTGCCTGCGAGATCGATTGCGCAACATTCAGGAGGGTGCGTTGCAACGAAAGCGAATCGGAATCGGTGTGGTCGGTATGGGTTGGATGGGCCCTGTCCACAGTCGATCGTACCGCCAGGTGGCAGACAGATTTATCGAAGAGGGTATTGATCCTGATCTGGTGGTCTGTGCTGATGCCGACGTCGGTAAAGCGAAGGAGGCATGTTCGCGTTTCGGCTTTCAGCGCTACACAACTGACTGGCATGACCTGGTCAATGACCCGGCTGTGGGAACAGTCGAGAGCGAAACCGGCGCGGTTACCAACGAGGATTACGTGAGTGCCATCGGCCACAAGACCCTTCTGAGCGGTCCGGCCCAGCCCTATCACCAGGCCTTCAACCCTGCCTGGGGGCTCAATCTGGGCAATGAAGATACCAGGATCATAGAAGCGAAGGAGTTCCTCTGCTCGGTACGGGACAACCTCCAGCGTGAGCCTTCACTGGAAGCGGCACGGCAGGTTGCGTGGTGCAGCAGGTAATGGTGAAGTCGTGGAGTACCCAGACCCGGGAAACGGTTGTCAACGAGATTCAGGAGACCGGCTACCGCGGGACCGAACTGGGAGACTGGGGGTTCATACCCACGGATCCTCAGGTTCTCTCCCGGGAGTTGCAGTCCCGGGGGTTGTCCATGGTTGGCTCCTGCGTTGGCGTTGAGCAGGATGTCCTGCCCGGGATGGGGCAGCCTCGGGAGAGCGCCCGGCGCAATCGCGAGTTTCTGAAAGGAATCGGATTATGACCGAAAAGCTTCAAATCGGGCTCAATCGGATGGTGGCCCCCGGGATGGGGCTGCAGGACTTCATCGACCTTTCCGGTCGCGCCGGAGCGGTGGGGATAGAGCTGCGCAATGACCTGCCCGGTAAGGATCTGACCGATGGCCTCGATGGGGATCGCCTCGGTGAACTGTTAGCCGCCCAGGGGTTGGTGGTTCTGTCGATAAACGCGGTACAGCACTTCAACCTGCCGGAAGCGCACGCAGACGCGCGGAAAGAGCTGCAGCGGCTCATTGCCACAGGACGGCGCCTTGGCGGGCCTCCCATCGTGCTCTGTCCCCATAATGATACCTCCGACACCCGGGACGATCGGGCGAAACGGAAGGACACGGAGACCGCATTGCGCGAACTGGTGCCGATCCTGGAGGACGCGGGAGTCACCGGACTGGTGGAGCCCCTGGGGTTTCCCGAGAGTTCGCTGCGCAGCCCCCTGGTCGCTGCCGAGATCATCAGCGCCATCGACAGCTCGTCCCTGCAACTTCTGATAGATACGTTTCACTTCGCGGTAGCCGGTATGGATCAGGCACTTCTGGGGACGGATATTCCGGTCGCGCAGATCGGGTTGGTGCACCTTTCGGGGGTTGCCGCTGACGGTCCGGTTTCGGCGTTTCGCGATCCTGATCGCGTCTATATAGACGGTGCCGATCGCGTGGAAAATTGCCGGACTGTGCAGAAACTGCTCGATGGGGGATACCAGGGCGTGTTCTCCTATGAGCCGTTTTCGCCGGCGGTTCACGGCTATACCGATGAAGAGATCCTCCGGGCGGTGCGGGAAAGCACGGCATCGCTGAAGGATCGACCATGAGAGGCACATTTCCTTCGAATACCCTGTGCGCAATCGATTGTTTATTGTCGATTAGTGTGTTGTGTAAGAAATTGAGTAATTCAGACAATCTGTTGTTGACAGATGCCGGAAACCGTTGGAAAATCAAAAAGTGGCGGTAAGCCACAGAAGAACTTTAAGGAGGCTGAAGATGAGAAGAGTTGTATCTTTGCTGATGGTGACATTGTTCCTCACTGCTGCATTGAGCGTATGGGCAGGTGGACAGAGCGAACCCGCCGGAGAGCGACAGTTGCATTTCGGTGTTGCTGCTGCTTCTTTCGATGACAAGTGGATGTCCTACATGCACGAGGGTTTTGAGGAAGCTGCCGCGGAGCGCGGTGTACGCATCACCATGGTTGACGGGCGTAACGACCCCACAGTACAGCAGGGTCAGATCGACACCTTCATTACCCAGGGTGTGGATGCGATCATTCTGGTACCTACCCAGATTGAAGCGCTCGGTCCGATGCTTGATCAGACCGAAGCTGCCGGTATCCCGGTAGTAGCGGTAAACCGACTCCCCCCCGAACCGAATCTGAGCCGTCTGGCCACCTTTGTTGGTTCCAACGAAGAATTTGCCGGAACTGTTCAGGGTGAAGCGATTGCCGAAATGCTCGGTGGTGAAGGCGACGTCGTCATCATCTGGGGACAGATCGGTCATCCCGCACAGATCGGCCGTACCGCTGGTGTCAAGGCTGTCTTCGAGAACTACCCCGGAATCCGTGTCGTTCGCGAGGACACTTCCGAATGGCAGCGGGCAAACGCGCTGCAGCTGATGGAAAACTGGATCCAGGCC
The DNA here is from genome assembly GCA_007117185.1 of Spirochaeta sp. Classification (GTDB taxonomy): domain Bacteria; phylum Spirochaetota; class Spirochaetia; order DSM-27196; family Alkalispirochaetaceae; genus Alkalispirochaeta. Next base: position 3,648 of record SKHA01000273.1, read on the forward strand.
GGATTCAACATCGATGCTGTTATTGGTAATAACGATGAAAGCGCAATCGGTGCCGCCATGGCTCTCGAGCAGGTTGGTATGCTTGACCAGGTCTTCATCGCTGGTGTCGACGCTACTCCCGACGCTCTCCGCTTCATGAGAGATGGACGGATCGACGTTACTGTCTTCCAGGACGCGTACGGTCAGGGATACGCCTGTATCGACGCTGCCATCAAGGCTGTCAACGGCGAAGAGCTCCCCACGATCACCGACATTCCCTTCCTCCCGGTTTTCCCGGAAGACGTGGATGAGTTTCTCGCTCTCTGGGGCGAGCAATAAGATAGACGGTACGTTTACGTGGAACCGGCTCCCTTTCGGGGGTGCCGGTTCTTATTTTTCATAAAGGAGAACAGGGAAATGGCGGAAGAGTACCTTCTTGAAATGGAGCACATTCGCAAATTCTTTCCCGGTGTACTGGCGCTTGATGACGTCTTTCTCAAGGTGAGACCCGGGACCGTGCACGCCCTTATGGGGGAGAACGGCGCGGGGAAATCAACTCTGATGAAAGTGCTTCTTGGGATCTATGCCCCCGATGATGGCGTAATCCGGTTTGACGGGGCTGAACACCTCCAGATGGATATTCGCAGTAGTCTGACTCACGGAATCTCGATGATTCACCAGGAGCTTTCGCCGATTCTGCACATGACTGTGGCAGAGAATATCTTCCTTGGACGTGAGCCCCTGTTGAATCGGATAGGGTGGGTGGATCACAAGAAGCTGTATCTGCAGACACAGGAACTCTTTGACGAACTGGATATCAATATCGATCCAACTGCAAAGATGGTAAGCCTGAGCATCGCCAGTATGCAGATGGTCGAAATCGCCACCTCGATTTCATACAACTCCAAGCTGATCGTCATGGATGAACCCACTTCGGCGATTACCGAGAAAGAGGTAGCGCACCTCTTCCGGCTGATCAATGTACTGAGGGACAAAGGGGTTGCGATCATCTACATCACCCACAAAATGGACGAAGTGTTTGAGATCTCTGACGAAGTGACGGTGCTGCGGGACGGGAAGTTTGTCGGCACCGAGAAAGCGTCGGATATCGACAAGCACAAACTCATTTCCATGATGGTCGGGCGGGAACTGACCAACTTCTTCCCGAAGGAAGAGGCGGAGATCGGTGACGTCAAACTGGAGGTGCGAAATATCTCCCTGGAGGGGAA
>SKHA01000145.1 GCA_007117185.1 Spirochaeta sp.
CCCGGCTACGACGTCATCGCCCAGGGGATGAGCGGTACCATGGCTCTCACCGGCGAGCCCGACAGCGGCCCCATGCGCTTTCCAACCCCCATGGCGGACATCACCACCGGAATGTACGCGGCGATGGGCATCCTTACGGCGCTGTTTGAGCGCGAGCACAGCGGCCGCGGCCAGGACCTTGACGTGGCGCTCTTTGACTCCCAGGTTACGTGGTTATCCAACGTGGCCAGCGCGTTCTTCGCCACTGCAGCGGCCCCACCCAAGCGGGGAAACGTGCACCCCAACATCGCCCCGTACCAGCCCTTTCGCGCCAAAGACGGATGGTTCATCCTTGCCGCCGGAACGGACACCCACTGGCTCAGGGTGGTGGAGGTGCTCCGTGTCGGAAACCCTGCTGCGGGAGAACTGGTGAAGGATCCCCGCTTCTCCACCAACCGTGAACGAGTGGCTCACCGCCCGGAGATGCAGGATTCGCTGGAGCGTTTTCTCGTGGAGCAGCCGGTGGAACACTGGATCGCCGCGTTCGAGGCTGCCGGAGTGCCCTGCGGGCCGATCCTCTCCCCGGAGGGGGCGCTGACTCACCCGCAACTGCGTGCCCGGGGCATGGTGGTGGAAACGGAGCATCCCCTTGCGGGGACGGTTCGCTCCCTGGGGAATCCGATCAAGCTGGACCGCACCCCGGCGACGGTGCGCGCGGCGGCGCCGGTACTGGGTGCCGATACCGACGGAGTTCTCGGTGAGCTTGAGTTCACCCCTCAAGAGATACGGGAGATGCGCAGCGGCGGGGTTTTGTAACGCCCGGTTTTCGTTGCGCCGGGGCGGCTCAGACCGTATACTGTGGCGATGAAAATGAAATTGCGCGGCAAGATCCTCGTTCCGGTACTGGCTCTGGTTGCCCTTGGCCTTGGGGCGGTCTCGTTGGTGGCGTATTTCAACGCGGCCGAGGCCCTTCGGGTCTCCTATCGAACCTCCCAGGAAGAGCTGGTTCGGGTGCTGGCGGAGCAAGCGGACGGCTGGCTGGCCGAGCGCTTGGCCGACGCGTCGGTAGCGGCGATGAACCCCTCCATACGGGCTGTTTTCGATGGTTCCGGGAATACAGTTGAACCGGCGAACAACGTACTGGCGGCAATCCGGGACCAGTACGGGGTGTTTACCACTCTTGGCGTTCTTGATGCCCGGGGAATCGCCCGGGCTCACAGCGATGTTTCCCAGATTGGAACGCTGGACCTGAGCGGCAGGGATTATTTCCGACAGGCAATGGGGGGCGAGCGGGTTATTTCCGACGTCTTTTCCAGTGCCATCTCCGGTAATCCCGTTCTGGTCGCTGCTGCTCCGATCCATTCCGCGCAGGGCCAGATCGTTGGTGTCCTCTACGGTGCCGTGGAAGTCAACGTCTTCACCGCGCAGGTGGTCTCCACGGTGCAGGTTGGTGAAACCGGGTATGCGTACATTTTCGATGAGCGTGGCACGATCATTTCTCACCGTGACCAGTCTCTCATTCTTGAGCTCAACGTCCTCGATTTCGAGTTCGGACGCACCATGCTGGAGCGCAAGCGCGGGTACATCGAGTACGAGTGGGAAGGAGCGATGGTGGACGCCGCGTTTCAGGAGGTCCCCCGGACGGGGTGGATCGTCGCTACCAGAGTTGCTGAAGCGGAGCTGTATCAGCCGGTCTACCAGATCCGAAACCGGACGATCCTCGTCTCGGTGGCGACCCTGGCGGCGATGTCGCTGGTGCTGTTCCTGTTGATCAGCGCCGTGGTTCGCCGCGTTGAATCCACCGTGGCCAGCCTGCGGGATCTGTCTGAAGGAGAAGGGGATCTGACCCGGCGACTCACCACCACCGGCAACGACGAGGTGGACGATCTGGCTCGCTACGTGAATCTGACGCTGGAGAACCTGGCGTCCCTGGTAGGGTCGATCAAGCGAGAGGCGGCCGCTCTGCAGGAGTCCGGCACTGACCTCTCTTCCAACATGACCGAGACCGCTTCGGCTGTGGATGAGATCACCGCCAACATCGCCAGCATCAAGGACCGCATCGTCAGCCAGGCGGCGGGTGTCACCCAGGCCCAGGCGGCGATGCAGGAAATTGCCCGGGGCGTCCAGACCCTGGACAACAGCATAGAGGAGCAGGCCGCCGGGGTCACCCAGTCATCCTCGTCAATTGAAGAGATGGTCGCCACGATTCAGTCGGTAACCAGCAGTCTCAATCGTAACGCCAGTTCAATGTCGGCACTGCAGGAAGCGTCCGAGACGGGCCGCACCGCCATGGAAGAGGTCACCACCCTGGCGCAGCGCATCGCTGCCGAGTCGGACGGACTGGTTGAGGCCGGGGACATGATCCGGGCGATCGCTTCGCAGACCAACCTGCTGGCGATGAACGCGGCGATCGAGGCAGCCCACGCCGGTGAGTTTGGGAAAGGGTTTGCGGTAGTGGCCGACGAGATTCGAAAACTCGCCGAAGAAGCGGGAACCCAGGGCAACACGATTATAACCTCTCTCTCCTCGGTGAAAGAGTCCATCGATCAGGTAAACGTGTCGCTGGCGGCAACGCTGGACCGTTTCGAGACGATGTACACCCTGAGTCGTACCGTCGCCGATCAGGAAGCGATCATCCGCAACGCCATGGAGGAGCAGTCCATCGGCAGCCAGCAGGTTCTGGAGGCGCTCAGCGAGATCCAGGAGATCTCCGTGCGGGTTCACGACGCTTCGCAGCAGATGACCGGCGGCAGCACCGAGGTGCTCCACGAGATGGAGCGGCTTGCCCAGATCAGCGAGGAGATCTCCCAGAGTATGAATGAAATGGCCAGCGGGGCGGTGCAGATCAACCAGTCTGTGACCCACGTGGCCGAGCTGGTGCAGGGTAACAGCGCGAGTGTCAGTGTTCTCTCTGATGAGGTGGCCCGGTTCCGAACAGAATAGCCGCCCCCGGGGAGGAGGGTGTGGGGGCGGCATCGGTGAGTCACTTCGCTGCTTTCGCTGCTGCGGCCTGGGGTTCCGCCGCCTTCGAGGCGGCGCCAACCACGGTGAGGTCTTCGGCGTGGAAGACGTAGTCCATGTCCAGCATGATGATGAACCGCTCGTCCTTCTTGCCCAGCCCCTGAATAAACCGCGCGTCGATGGAGGTCCCCAGGGTGGGGGTCTCCTCCACGTCGTCCACGGAGATGTCCACCACCTCCTGTACCGAGTCGGCCAGGCAGCCCACGGTAATGGTCCCGCCGGCTGACTCCACGTCCATCACGATAACCGAGGTGTCCACCGTCTTCTCCGTCTCGGGCAGACCGAACTTGGTGCGCAGGTCCACCACCGGGACCACGCTGCCGCGGATGTTGATCACCCCCTTGAGATACTCGGGCATGCGGGGGATGCGGGTGAGCTCAAGCTCAGCGAGCACCTCCCGGACCTGGGCAACGTCCACCGCGTACTGTTCACCGGCCAGGGTGAATGTCAGAAACTGATGTGTAGCCATCTCTGCATGCCTCCCTTAGAAGCTTTCAAACTCGCCGTCGTGGTCATCCGGGCCGCCGTCGCCCAGATCAAGGGAGATGGTGGCAGGGCCGTGCTTGTCTTCTGCCAGGGCGATCCCGGTGGCGCGCTTCTGGGCTTTGGGCGCGGCAACTGCGGGGGCTGCGGGTTTTGTTCTGCCGGTGGTGGTGCTGTGGGCAACTTTGGCCACGTGCTGCTGCCGCCGGGGTGCTGCCATCGAGCTTCCCACCGCCCGGTCGTCAACCTTGAAGAAGGAGACGGTGTTCTGCAGCTGCTCCGCCTGGCTGCTCAGCTCCTCGGCCATGCTGGCCATCTCTTCGGAGGCGCTGGCGTTCTGCTGCACCACCTGATCCAGCTGCATCAGCGCCTGGTTGATCTGATCAGCCCCGGTCTTCTGCTCGTTGCTGGCGGCGGAGATCTCCTGCACCAGCTCGGCGGTCTTGCGGATATCAGGGATGATCCCGGAGATCATCTCACCGGCCTTCTCGGCCACATCAACGCTGCTCTTGGACAGGTCGGCGATCTCCGCCGCCGCCTTCTGGCTGCGTTCGGCCAGCTTGCGCACCTCGCTGGCAACCACCGCAAAGCCCTTGCCGTGCTCGCCTGCCCGGGCGGCCTCGATGGCGGCGTTCAGCGCCAGGAGGTTGGTGTTCCGGGCGATCTCCTCGATGATGGTGATCTTCTCGGAGATGTCCCGCATCGCCTGGACGGTACGGGTGACCGCCTGGCCGCCCTCTTCGGCGTTCTGGGAGGCTTTCTGGGAGATCTTTTCGGTCTGCAGGGCGTTGTCCGCGTTCTGGCGGATGTTGGCGCCCATCTCTTCCATGGAGGAGGAGACTTCCTCGGCGCTGGCGGCCTGCTCGGTGGCCCCCTGAGAGAGCTGCTGGGCGGTGCTGGACATCTCGCCGCTGCCGGCGCTGACGTTGCCTGCAGCGTTCTTTACATCGCTGACCACGCTTACCAGCTTGGTGCGCATATCCTGCAGCGCTTTGGCCAGGATCCCGATCTCGTCTTTCTGGTCCACCTCGAGGGTGGCGGTGAGGTCACCCTGGGAGAGCTCTTCGGCGAAGCGGACGCCCTTGCTCACCGGGTTGGTGATACCCCGGGTGAGGATGATCCCCAGGGACAGAGCCACCAGAAAACCCACGATCATGCCGACCGTTGCTGTAAGAAGCACCCGGTCTGCCGCAACGTTCGCCGCCTGCACCTCCGCAGCGGCGATCTCCTCGTTGATGTGAATGAGCTCGTCCAGCGTTGCCATCGCGTCCCGTGCTTCATCGTAGAGGATGCCCATGACAAACTCGTTCATGGTGCTTCGTTGTACGTCCGCGTCCTGGGCGTAGGCGA
>SKHA01000305.1 GCA_007117185.1 Spirochaeta sp.
AAGCCGAAGAAACCCTCGGCGTTCGTGGCACCGTCAATGGCTTCCTGTCGGGAATCGAAGACGGTGATTTCCGTAAAGTCTTCATTGTACTTACCACCCTGGGTCATCAGCCGCTGATTTGAAGCGGTTCCATCGGCCCAGCGAAACACGTTGTACTTGCCAACTTCACCCCAACCAGCATTTGCTACGCTAATATACTGGATTACAGCGAATCCCGCGTTGACAGCTACATCGCCCGTGGCTGTAACCGAAGTATCACCAGCGTTCAACTGGCTGTCGTCAACATACACAACCCGCGCGCTGTATGAGTCCTGTCTATTAATTCGTGAGCGAGTTATGGTGTACACATCTGGAAACTCGGCGCTTGAGAACCCACTTTCCCACGTACCAACCGGTAAACCATCGAATCCCCCGTCAGCACACCCCGCCAGCCCCAGCGTGGCCACCAGCGCCACCACAGCCAGAACGGAGATCCGCCGGGAGGACCGCCCGCGAACTCGCGTGGCACGGTGACGCCCACCAGACCTTGTGTCAAATAAACCCTTGAAAGAAACCATAGAAACCTCCTGAATGCGGAGGCCTGCCAGAACGGAAATCGACAACACTGGGAGATATGTCGCGACGTCGTATCAGCAAGCTCTTCTCGCGAAGCTTGGATACCAATTCATCTGCCAAAGTTTCCTGACTTCCGGCTCCCGCGCAGCGCCGCCTTCCCGGACCTGATGGCCCAGTGGCGTGTGACACCGCACGCACCGTTCACAGTGGCGCGTCCGTGGGGGATTTTCACCCCGCTTCCGTTGAAACAGATGATTGACTCGAAAACGAGTATTGGCCCGGTCAATGGATTTGTCAACCGGCAATGTTCCGGACTTTCTTCGCATTTTCCGGGAGTTCACCTGCCGGCACCAACCTTGAATTGACCACCCCAATACCCCGTGATACCCTCACAGCACATCCGTATATACGCAGATGAGGTGAAGGGAACCCGGTGAGAATCCGGGACAGTCCCCGCTACTGTAATCGGTGAGGATGTCGGCAATTGCCACCGAGAGGGAAGGCGCCGGCAGCCATTGACCCGTAAGTCAGGAAACCTGCCCGTCAGCGAAACCCAGTGCGGCCTCGGAGGAAGGCATGGTGTCCAGATTCTTTGTTCCCATCACAGCGGTGCTGTCATCGCTGACGGTACTGTTTCTCGCCGCATCTCCCCCGACTCTTGCCCAGGATTTCGCCAGCAACCTTGTCATCGAGTCCACCGGGCGCGCCACCACCGTGACGGTGGTCGAAGCCTGGGCGGGAGCTCCCGACCTCACCTATGCGCTGGTCCCGCGGGGCACTCCTGTGCCTGCCCCGCCCCCCGGGGCGACGCAGTACGCGGCGGTGATCACCACGCCGGTCCGCCGGGTGGTCTCCCTGGCAACAACCAACATCCCCCACCTGCGTGATCTGGGCGCTCTCTCGACGCTGGTGGCGGTGGATACCGGCGACTACGTCTACGACTCACAGGTGCTGGAACGGATCGCCTCCGGTCAGATCAGGCAGGTGAGCAGCGGTGGGGCTATCGATCTGGAGCGGGTCATCGCCCTGCAGCCCGATGTGGTCCTCATCACCGCCTTCGGGCCGGACGATTCGGTGATGTCCAGGCTGCGACAGGCGGGTATTCCGACGATGGTGATCGCCGACTGGCGCGAGGCGGATCCCCTGGGTCGCGCCGAGTGGCTGCGGCTCTTCGGGGCTCTTCTGGACAGGAACGACCAGGCGCAGCAGCTGTTGCAGGATCGCGCCCAGCGCTACCTGACCCTTCGGGATCGCATTGCCCGGGAGGTCGCCGCTGCAGGGGGGCGGCGCCCCACGGTGATGGCCAACGGGCCCTGGCAGGGGCAATGGCCCGTTCCCGCAGGAGAGAGTTATATGGCCCGTCTCTTCGCCGACGCAGGGGGCAGGTATCTGTGGGAAGACACCACCGGCAGCGGGTCGCTGTTTCTCGACATGGAAGTGGTTCTGGCCCGGGCGGCGCAGGCGGACTTCTGGATCAATCTGAACTTCGACTGGTTTACCCTGGAGGATGTCCGTCGTGCCGACGGGCGACTGACCGCGTTTGCCCCATTCCGTAACGGCAGTATGTACCATCACATCCGCAGGGTTCGCCCTTCAGGTGCCAACGACTTCTGGGAGAGCGGTCTCTCCCGACCGGATGTGATTCTGCAGGATCTGGCGTGGATTCTCCACGGCCCCGGGGTGGCCGGGACGTCACAGCCCACGTACTACTCGCGGATCCGGTAGCCCACTCCGATGAAAACCTCGCTGCCGCTGCGACTGATCATGCTCGTTCCGGTTCTCGCTGCGTCGGTTCTGCTGGCTCTGGTTCTGGGTTCCGTCCCGCTGCCACCAAAGGATGTCCTGGTCGCTCTGTTCGCAAGCGTGTCGCCGGGAGAGGAGTTTTCCCTGGCCACGGTGATCGTGCAGCAGGTCCGTCTGCCCCGGGTTCTCACTGCCGCAGGAGCCGGCGGCGCCCTGGCCCTGGCAGGTCTTCTGATGCAGACGGTTTTCCGAAACCCCCTGGCCGGCCCGGGGGTACTGGGGGTCAACGCGGGAGCGGGGCTGGGGGTTGCCTTCGTGATCCTGGCGGGGGTGGGCGCGGGCCTTGCCGCCCCGACGGTGACAGCAGCGATTGCCGGGGCGATGGCGGTGCTGGTGGTGGTAATGATTGTTCACCAGGTGGTGCAACAGCCGGTGGTGGTGTTGGTTCTGGGGCTGCTGTTCGGGTACGCCGCCTCGGCGATCACCACGATCCTCCTTGCCGGGAGCGCGGTAGACGGGCTGGAACGGTACGTTCAGTGGAGTTTTGGCTCCTTTGCGCTGGCCCCGGGGGCCGGCCCGCTGACGCTGCTCCTGGCTACCCTGGTGATTACCGTACCCCTTACGGTGGTTGCCCCGCGCCTTGACGCGCTGCTTCTGGGCAGTTCCTACGCCGAGAGTCTGGGGATTCACGCCCAGCGGCTGGAGCGCACCCTCCTTCTGACCGCAGGCGTCCTTACCGGCATCGTCACCGCCCTCACCGGCCCCATCTCCTTTTTGGGTGTGGCCGTCCCGCACATCGCCCGGGGGTATCTGCACACCTCCCGGCATCGCCTGCTGGTTCCGACAACGGTTCTCATCGGTGCGATCCTGGCGATCCTGGCAGATCTTCTGGCACGCCTGCCGGGAAGCGAGGCGACACTGCCCCTGAACGCGGTCCTGGCGGTGCTGGGAGTTCCGGTGGTCCTGATTGTGGTTCTCAGGCCGCGACAGGGGGGGGTCCAGACGTGATAACCCTTCAGGAACTGCGACTTGGCTACGGGAGTGGTCCGGATGTGCTGGTAGTCCATGAGGCGATGGAGCTACCGGAACACGCGTTGATCTCCCTGATCGGACCCAACGGCGGTGGCAAGACAACGCTTCTGCGCTGCGCCGCGGGACTTCTGAAGCCCCGGGGGGGGACGGTACGCCTCCGGGGAGAGCCGCTGTACGGTCCCGGCGCGATCTCCCGGGATCGTCGGGCCCGGGTGATGGCGGTTGTCCTGACAGAGACGGTGTTTCCGGCGTACCTGCGGGTGCGGGAGCTGGTATCACTGGGGCGGCTTCCCTACGGCGGCCGCGATAGCGACGCGGCTATCCAGCGGGCTCTGGCGTACACCGAATCGGAGTATCTGGCCCGGCGCTACGTCGGTTCTCTCAGTGACGGGGAACGGCAACGGGTGATGGTTGCCCGCGCTCTGGCGCAGGAGCCGGAGATCCTCCTGCTGGACGAGCCCACCTCACACCTGGACCCGCCGCACCAGACGGCACTCTTTCAGCTGCTGCGGTGCCTCGTTGAGTCCCGGGTCATCGAGACTGCGGTGATCGCCACCCACCAGCTGCACCTGGCGCTCTACTTTTCGGACCTCCTGGTCCTGGTGAACCGCTCCGTCCGGCAGGGAACCACCACCGAGCTGACCGAGAGCGGTGCCGTCGCCGCAACCTTTGCGCCGCATACAAACCTGGGCCTGGATACCCACCGAGGATGGTTTGTCCCTGAAGCGCCTCTGCAGAGCTGACATTGCGGCGCCGGTCTGGTAGATTGTGGTGATGCGAACCCGCCGGATCCGTCGCTATGTCATCATTCCCTTCTTCTATGTAGCCCTGATCTTCGGGCTCCTCTATCTCCAGTACTCCGGAACCCTCACGGTGCGACAGGTTCTCGGCCCCCTGCAGTTCCTGGGAACCCTGGAAGCAGGGGAGGATGACACCGGAGAGAACATCAGCACTGCCCGAATCGACTTTGAGGGGCTGGTGATGGAGTTTTCCGAGACTCGTCCGATAATCCTGCGCCACATTGACGGGGATGAGACGCCGCTGTTCCCCGTGCGCTACGAGAAGGATGACAACCGCCTGATTCTGCATTTTGACGATCGCAGCCTGTTGCGCTTCGAGGTGATCGACGACGAGCCCCGGGGGTTGCAAATCATTCCCACCGGTACGGATCAATGGCCCCAGGAGGGGTCCCTGATAATTCCCTGGCGGTTCTCTCCGGCTGTATCGGTAGACGTGGGGGGCCCGCCGGGTCCGCAGATCCGGGAGATCATGCTGGACGAACGGGAGTTCTTCTTCTCAACGCCGGCCCGGGCGGTAATTGATATCGTTCAAGGGACGATCGACCTCCCGCTGGACCTGGCGACGCAGATGGTTCGCTACGCCGAGCACGTGGTGCGGGATGTGGATGTGATCGCCACCGCCTTTGGTGAAAATCAGCGTCAGATCAGTGATTCGTTTTACGCCGAAGCGATCGATCAGTATGTGCAGATCGG
>SKHA01000071.1 GCA_007117185.1 Spirochaeta sp.
GAGGCGGGCGTATAGACCACTTCCTTGGGATCGCCAGAATCATGGAACGTGAGCGGTATCCCCGGCGGTGGGTGCTACCGGGATTTGATCTGCGGATAATTGATGATATAATGGAGGTACCTGCTCTCATTGGAGAGGAGGTCTCTTTTTTCCCGGTAGGCTGTGAGGTGTGCCGGATGAAATCCACCGGTTTGCGCTGGGAGCTTACCGGTTTGTCTTGGGGGCACGGCGATGCGGGAATCAGCAACATCTGCGTTTCTGAACGATGCACGGTAGAAATGCTGAGCGGGCGGCTGCTTATGGTGACCGCCTTGCCAGACCCAGCGGTCTTGGACTGAGCCATCGGGTAGAGAGCCTTGCCCGGACGCTCACCGACGATGAGCGTAAAGCCCTCCTTGATCGCATCCACAAGAGCCTCAGTATTGAAGAGGGCGGCCGCCGGAAGATCATTCACAGCGAGCTGCGCCAGGAGCGGCGGATGGAACTGGTCCGGGCGGACCTGGAGTCTCTGGGCTTCTGGGATCGGTTGCGGTTATGGATGCGTCGCATGATCAATCACCGTTCCGACTACGATCTGTTCATCGCCTTTCGTCTGGAGCAGTCCAGGGACAGGGCCAAAGAACGGGCTCCGGAGATCTTCGATTTCGAACATCGGGATTTCCTTCCAGGGATGGCCGCGGCGGTGCGTCCTCTGTGCCAGCTGGCCCAACCGATCCTGCCGTTCTTCAGGATGCTCTGGAACAGCGAGGACGCGTTGCGGAAGGTCATCGATTTTCTGCTCTCCAAACGGGTCCCCGATGCCCGGGTAAATCTGAACCAGTTCTGTTCAACCCGGGAGATGCAGGACGAGTTTCGTCGCACCGAGTCACAGAACCGGATCAAACAGGTCGTCCTGGAGCGCCTTGGGGCGTATATCGACGGCATTCCCGACAGCGTTCTGGAGGAGATCGAGACGGGGTTGCAGCCGCTGTACCTCTATCGTGACGTGGTTCTCTTCGACTACGACGAGTTTTTTTCCCTCTTTCAGTCCTCCCGGAACGAAGCGATCGGCGAGGGTGAGCTGCACCTGCGACCGGTCTCCGGCCACCGGGGAATAGACAAGGTGGAGGAGCTGTATCTGGCGCTGCACTATTCCAGCCGGGTCAGCGGTGAGCCCCAGGTCTATCAGGAGATGATCCAGTACTATCTGGCGGTGCGTCACGAGACGCTGGACGAGAGCGGGATCCCAACGGACGAACACACCGAAGACGTGGCCCGTCTGCGTGGTGCCATCCTGGCGTTTTCCCGGGAGGTAGAGCGGCTGCGTAAGGCCTTGCCCCTGGCGCAGGTAATCCGCTTCTATCGGAGCGATCCGTACTACCGGTTCATCGCCTACACTCCCAAGTTGCGGCTGCGGGACTTTTACTACGCCAACCTGAAGATGAAGATCCTGGACGAACTTGACCGGCGCTTCAACGACATTCGCATGGGGGCCCTTGGGCAGATGGTTCAAGAGGTATTTCCCAGGGGGCTGGTCCAGTTTGAATACTTCCACACGGAGATTCAGTCGAGCATCAAGCGGGCGGGTGTAGGGACCCTCCAGGTCTACCGCCCACTGCAGGTGGTGAACACCTTCATCAAACAAGTCTACCGGACGGGACTCATGGAGTTCATGCGGATCATCGGCCGAATCATTCCTGCCCGCAGCCGCCAGTCCCGCACCGATCTCACCCTCTACATTGCGGGCCTGGACGACGTTGCCGAGCGCCTGCGGGTCTTCGACATGTCCTTTTCACCGGACTCCGACGAGGGGAAGACGTTCTTCCGCTACCGGTTCAGCACCTCCGAACGGGACAAAACGATGATCAGCGCGTACAAGGCGCTGGTTGCGCAGAAGGACCGTGACGCCAAAGGGGTGATCGAGAAGTTTCTTGATCAGATTCAGGGGGTTGCCACCGCTTTTGAGATCATCGGACGGGGCAACACCCAGGGGATCAACGAACGGTACCAGTCCTTTGAGAGCACCCTGGCGGAAGAGCGACCCTTTGACCAACGGCTCAAGCAGTATCAGACCGCCCTGGAATCGACCCAGAAGATCGTCAAACAGATGATCGCCGTGGAAAATGAGGGATGATTACGGGGCGGTGAGCGCCTCCAGTCCCCGCAGGTTTTCCAGGTTCAGGGGATCCCGGCCGGTATTGGCCACCACTTCCAGGTATTCCAGCAGCACCGGATACTCACTCAGGACCTGGCCGTAGCGCTGCAGGGTTTCTACCAGCCGATCCTGATTGGCCCGCTCGATGGTGGAGATTCCCGTTGTCTCCGCCAGTGCCTGCTCCCGGGCCTGCTGCACGACCTCAAACGCCTGGCGACCAAGGCGCCACAACAGCGGGTCTGGAAGTTCCAGGTGCTCAACCACAACTGCATTGAACATCAGGTGGCCAAAACGCTCCTGCAGGGCGGTGCCAACGCGCTCGGTGACGGCGTCGCGCTGGATCGGCTCATCAGTCTCTGCCTGATCCAGCACCGCCGACTCTACAAGAACCAGAGCTGCAGCGGTGACCTCATCATCCACGAAGCGCAGCTGATCGCTGAGCTGCTCCGGAGTTATCCCCCGCGGCGCCATCTCGGCGATCCACTCGGGGGTGATGCGGTAGCCGATGCGCAGGCGCACGTCCTGAGCCAGAGAGGGCTCACCTGCCAGAAGGGGACGGTAGGTATCCGCCGAGGGTAGAACGGTGGTGCTGCGCACCGTGATGACCCGACCCTCGTCGGGAAAGTGGTGGATCTCGCTGTTGGTGGGAATGAGCAGTTCCCAGCGCCACGAAAAGGTTCCCGGGGTTATGGGCTCGCTGTGCCAACCGGAGGTCTTGGAATATAAAATCGAGATAGAGCCGCTCTGGTGCCGCAGCGGAAGATATCCCACCACCAGAGCAGCCCCGGCGGCCAGAAGCAGAAGAACCAGGAGAAACAAGACCTTTTTCATACCAACGAACCCCTTCGAATGAACCTTACCGTTATCATAGCATCTTCGACGGTATCGTACCACGGGCGGGAGTGTGGTAGAGTACCGGCGGTGGAGAAAAGGACCAGAAGAAACAGAGGATCGTCTCTCATTCGGGCCGTGCAACTCTACGAGCGGATGATCGTTCTGGGGCTTGGAGTTACCCTGGTCGCGGCGCTGCTCTACATTGCCGGCAACTATCAGAGCTTCGCCGATGAGACCCAGGAGGCGCTGTTGGCGGGGATGCAGACAATCTCGGCGATCGTTGTGGTTGCCACCGGGCTGGCTGTTGCTGCAGAGGTCGTTTTGCTGAATATGCAGCGCCGTTTCGGACGCCTGCGAACCATTCTCTGGCTGATCCTGGTGTTTGTGGTCAGTGGCTCAATACTTCTGGGCAGTACCGGGATAATCGTACTGCAACAACCGCTGTGACGTTTCCGGTACGGACCGCGCTGGAGGTGATGCGCCTCGGGCAGTGCAGTACCACGCTGTTTTCGCTCTTTCGCTCTCTTGCCGCAGAGGGGGTGATCGGGGTGGCCTCCGCCCAGCTGGATCGGCGGGTAGGGGCGTTTCTGTCCAGTCATGGCATGACCAGCGCACTGCTGGGGTATCGCGGCTTTCCCAGCCATTGCGCGATCAGCCCCAACGCTGTGGCAGTCCACGGGCTGCCCGACCAGCGTCCCATTGCCCGGGGTGATATCTTCACGCTGGACATCGCCGCCGGGTGTGCCGGCTGGACCACCGACAGCGCCTGGACATATGTGACACCCGGGGTGGCGGCGCGGACCAGACGGCTCTGGATCCAGTCCTGGCAGGCGTTTCGAGAGCTCCTGTGCGTGGTACGGCCGGGAATCTCACTGGATCTTCTTGCCCGCCGGGCCCGGGAGGGGGCGGAGCAGCGGGACCTGAAGATTTTTCCTCAGTTTGTTGGTCACGGGATCGGGCGAGAGCTCCACGAGCTGCCGGTAATCCCGTTCTGCCCGGTAGACCAGGGCCCCGCCCTTGCGCAGACATTTCTTCAGCCGGGTATGACCATCAACATCGAGCCGGTGTACGGCTTCGGTGAGACCGCTGTTGACGCTCACGAGAACGGCTGGGCGTTCCGTACGGTAGACGGTATGCCCACCGCTCATTTTGAACTGACCCTGCTGGTCACCGACGACGGCGCAACGGTGTTGCAGTTCGGCGGGATTGCCCCGCTGGAGCTGCCCCTGGAGCCGCCATTCGGTGAGGTGGAATCTTGACACTTCGGTGGTAGCCGGGGCATGGTAGCGGCAGGTAAACCCTGCCACCTTAGCTCAGCTGGCCAGAGCACGTGACTTGTAATCTCGGGGTCGTCGGTTCGAATCCGACAGGTGGCTTACATTCTACCGTAGTGCAGAATAGTCTCCGGAAGGAGTTCCCGCAGCATTTCCCTGTAAGGAGGCGCTGCTGGCCGTTCTCTTCAAGCTGGGGCTTCACCGGCGGCGCATCAGCGACGTTTCCGATAGGCATTGCACGCTTGCGTATGGATGGCTTCCAGCTCGTGCCACGACTCGAGTAGCTCGTTCAGCGAGTCTGCGGTCTGCTGCAGGTTTTCCGGGTAGTCATGGGCAAGATTGTTCCGGAGGTTGCGAAACCGCTGCCATGTCTCCACGCTGGTAATGACATTAAGCTGTTCGAGCCGATGCAACACGTCAAGAAAAGGCCTGGGCTCCGTATCCGCCTCAAGGAGGACGTAGAGCGAGGGCAGGAGTCGTCGCGCCATGGAGTCCTGAAGTTTTGTAAAGCGGTAAATGAACTGATCCAGATGCAACACGTCATCTTTATTAATCGTCGACATCGTTTCTGCAGTGAAC